>NZ_JAAFAN010000002.1:0-120434 GCF_010287905.1 Cellulosimicrobium composti | reverse complement strand
GGGCGGGCGTCCGGCGGGCTGTGCTCTGCCCCCCCCCCCCCGGGGCGGGGGGCGGGGGGGGGGGGCGGGGGGGGGGGGGGGGGGGGGCGCGGGGGGGGGGGGGGGGCCCCCCCCCCCCCCCCCCCCGCGGGTGCCGGCTCAGTGGTGGAAGTGCGAGCCGCTCGACGCCTCGCGCGGGAGCGGCGCGTCGAGCGAGTCGAGGAACTGCACCTCGCCCTTGATGTCGGCCAGGAGCGCCGAGGCCAGGTCGCGGCTGAGCCCGACCTTGACGACGATGCGCTGGAGGACCACGTCGGACATGTCGTCCGCCATCGGGTACGCCGGGACGAGCCAGCCCTTCATGCGGAGCCGGTCGGCGAGGTCGTACAGGGACCACTTGTCCGTGTACCCGTCCTTGAGGATCCAGGCGAACACGGGGATCGTGTCGCCCTTGCTCATGAGCTCGAACGGCCCCATCTCGGCGATCCCGCTCGAGAGATAGGTCGCGACGTCGATCGAGTTCTGCTGGACCTCGCGGTAGCCCTCTCGGCCGAGGCGCAGGAACTGGTAGTACTGCAGCAGGACCTGCGCCCCCGGCCGGGAGAAGTTCAGCGCGAGCGTCGGCATGTCCCCGCCGAGGTAGCTGACGTGGAAGATCATGCTCTCGGGGAGCACCGCGGTGTTGCGCCAGACCACCCACCCGACGCCCGGGTACACCAGCCCGTACTTGTGGCCCGAGGTGCTGATCGAGTTCACGCGGTCGATCTGGAAGTCCCAGACGAGGTCCGGCTGGCAGAACGGCGCCACCATCGCGCCGGACGCCCCGTCGACGTGGATCTTGACGTCGAGCCCCGTCTTCGCCTCGATCTCGTCGAGCTTCTTCGCGATCGCCTCGACGGGGTCGTACAGCCCGGTGAAGGTCTGGCCCAGGATCGCGACCACGCCGATCGTGTTCTCGTCGACGTAGTTCTCGAGGTCGTACCCGTCCAGCACCAGGTGCTCGCGCGAGACGGGGACGTACCGGGGCTCGATGTCCCAGTAGTTGCAGAACTTCTCCCAGACGACCTGCACCGCGGCGGACATGATGAGGTTCGGCCGCTCGGTCGACTTCCCCTCGGCCTTGCGCTTCTCCTGCCAGAGGCGCTTCAGCGCGAGCCCGCCGAGCATGCACGCCTCGGACGAGCCGATCGCGGACGTCCCGATCGTGTCCGTGGGGTCGGGCACGTGCCACAGGTCCGCGAGGATCCGCCAGCAGCGGTCCTCGATCGCAGCCGTCGCCGGGTACTCGTCCTTGTCGATCATGTTCTTGTCGGCCGACTCGCTGTAGAGCTTGAGCGCGTGGTCGTCCATCCACGTGGAGACGAACGTCGCCAGGTTCAGGCGCGAGTTCCCGTCGAGGATCGCCTCGTCGTGCACGATCTGGTACGCCGTCTCGGGAAGGCTCGGGCCGGCAGGCATCGTGAACTTGTCGAACTCCGTCGCCTCTCCCGGCCGCACGAAGACGGGGTTGACGCTCAGCGTCGGGTCGATGTTCGTCGTCTGGCGGGCCTTCGTGGTGTTGGCGGTCATGCTGTCCTCCTGGTGCTTCGTGGGGGGCGGTCGTGGGCCACCGGTCCCGTGGTGCGCCTCCCACCGCGTGTGCCGGGACCTCGGCTCCGCTCTGCTCTCGGTCGCCTCGCCGTCGACGAGGCACCTGGGCCGCGGTCACAGCGTGTTCTTGACGACCTGCCCTCCCTTGACGATGAGCCTGAAGTTCGTGTCGGGGTCGGCGATCACGGAGAGGTCGGCGAGGGGGTCGCCGTCGACCAGGACCATGTCCGCCCACGCACCCTCGGCGATGACGCCCAGCCGTCCGGCGCGGTAGGTGTTCCGCTCGCCCGCGAGCTCGAACAGCTCCGCGTTGCCCGACGTCAGCATCCGCAGCGCCTCGGCGTTGCTGAAGAACTCGCCCATGCGCGCCGCCATCAGGCTCTGCCGGGCCGCCGACTGCGGCTCGAGCAGCAGGTCGGTGCCCCAGGCGGTCTTCACGCCGTACTTCCTCGCCCACTCGTACACCTGCTCCGTCCCCGTGCAGATCTGCGCGTTCTTCGCGGCGCGCGCCGGGTCCGGGTAGTGGTGGTCCGCCTCCGCGAACGGCTGCATCGAGAGCCACGTCCCGGTCTCCCCGACGAGGCGGATCGTGTCCTCGTCCGCCAGGTGACCGTGCTCGATCGACCGGACGCCGGCGTCGATCGCGCGCCGGATGCCGTCCACGGTGTACACGTGCGTGGCGACGTAGGTCCCGTAGTCGGAGGCGGCCTGCACGGCGGCCCGGATCTCCTCGGGGGTGTACTGCAGCGTGCTCAGCGGGTCGTACATCGAGGCCGCCCCGCCGCCGAGGGTGAGCTTGATCTGGCTCGCGCCCTGCCGTAGCTGCTCGCGCACCGCGGCGAGGACGTGGGGCACGCCGTTGGCGACGCGCGTGAAGTGGAGGTCGTCGGTGCGGCTCGGTCGCCCGCCGAACTCCTGGGGCACGTCGTAGACGAACGCGAAGTCCGCGTGCCCGGACGTCTGCGAGATCATCGCCTGGCTCGGGAAGATGCGCGGCCCCTCGAACACGCCACGGTCGACGAGCGCCTTGACGGGCGCCGTGTCGCCGCCCATGTCACGCACCGTCGTGAACCCGCGCAGGAGCATTCGCCGCGCCTCCGCGATGGTGTTGCCGTACAAGGCCCCCGTCGGCCCCTGGAGGAAATCCATCATCGTGTTGGCGTTGCCCATCAAATGCGCGTGGGCGTCGCTCAGGCCCGGCATGAGAAACTTTCCCGCCCCGTCGATCTCGACGACGCCGTCGGACTCGTGACCCCCGACGGGCGACTCCGACACCGCGACGACGTGCTGCCCCTCGACCAGAACGTCCGCATTGTCTAAAGTCTTTTCGCTCACGCCGTCGAAGACTCGGACATTCCGAATGATCATTCGCCGGTACGCCGCCGTTGGAGGGCTCATGCGGTGATGCTAACCAGCACCTCGGGGGGACCGGACGGTGAACCCGCGATTTCCCCCGCCCCCTCACACGGGGCGCCACCCGGCCTTTCACCCGCTCTTTCACCCGGCATTCCCTTTCCTGGACATGCTGACCGGCATTTCCCGTGGTACGACTGAGTTCCGATGACCGACGTGCGGCCGGGAGGGCCTACCTGGAGGTTGTGACGGACGATGTCGAACGACGTTCGTGACGGCGGGCGGCGCTGTCCGCACCGTCGTGCGGGGGCCGGGCCAGCGGGCTCGCCGGCCGCTGGCAGGGGGCGAGGGACGCCGTGAACCTCAACGACCCCGTCGCGGCGCGCGCGGCGCTCGAGCAGGCGATGGCCTCCGGCTCGCCCGAGGCGATCGCGGCGGCCGCGATGACGAACCTCTGGCCGCTCTACAGCTCGCACCACGACCTGCTCATGCGGGCGGTCGAACGACTCCCGTCACCGGTGCTCGACCGGTACCTCGCGCTCCGCATCGTGCATCCGATGACGCCGCTCCTCGCCCTGACCCACCGCCCCTTCAAACCCCTCATCGACCCCGACGAGGCGCGCACCCTGAGCGCGGAGGAGTTCGACTTCCTCGCCGTCGCCCAGATGGTCGCGTTCCGCCTCAGCGGGGACGTGGCGGCAGCAGCGGTCTGCGCCCAACGTCTCCTGGAGCGCCTCGCGAGCGTCGACGCCGAGTGGCACCAGCGGACCGACGGGCCGCTGTGGTTCGCGCACCTCCAGGTCGGCTCGACGTACCTGCTCTCCGGCGACTCGCGCCGCGCGCTCCTGGAGTTCGCGAGGGCCCGAGAGCTCGGTCGGCACTCGATCCAGCCGGACGCGGAACGGTTCGCGCTGAGCCGTCTCGCTCTCGCCCACGCGCTGCGCGGGTCGCTGGACGACGCGCGGGCCGCGCTCGACGAGGCGGCGCGCGAGCCCGACCCGTCCCCGGCGCACGAGCGGTCCGTGCAGGCGACCGAGGCCACCACCGAGGCCCTCATCGCCGTCGACCGGATGAGCGATGACCTGGAGCTGCGGCTCGCACGGCTCGAGCCGTACCACAGCGTGGAGATGACGTGGCCGTTCACGCTCCTCGCCCGGGCGCGCGCCCTCGTCTCCCAGCACCGGCCGAGCGAGGCGATCGAGGTGACCGAGCTCGCTCAGGAGTCGCACCCGCGCCAGCACGGCTCGGTCGCGAACGACATCGTCGCGGCGGTGACCGTCGAGGCGCTGCTCGCGATGGGCGACGAGGTCACCGCACGCCGCCTGGCGGACGACCGCGCCCGCTGCGGGCCGATGACCCGTCTCGCCTCCGTCCGGGTCGACCTGCACCTGGGCCGTCTCGACGCCGCGACGAGGGACCTGCGGCGACTCGCCGGCGAGTCCCCGCTCGGGCCCCGACTGCACGCCGAGCACGTCATGCTCTCGGCGTGGCTCGAGCTCGCGCGCAACGGGAGGGTCAGCCACCACACGGCGCTGGCCGTCGCTCGCGCGGCGAGCACGGGCCACGTCCGCCGGCTGATCGCGTCGATGCCCCGGCAGCTCCTCGACGCGGTCCGCGAACGCCTCGACGACCAGACCGGGCCCCAGCTCGACCGGTCGGTCGACGGCCTCGAGCTGCGCGACCTGCCGAACCGCTCGACCCTGACGGAGAGCGAGCGGCGCGTGCTCTACGCGCTGCCGCTCCACAGCACCGTTGCCGACCTGGCGAGCCAGTTCCACGTCTCGCCGAACACGATCAAGTCGCAGCTCAAGTCCATCTACCGCAAGCTCGGGTGCTCCACGAGGAACGAGGCGATCGAGCTCAGCGCGCTCTTCCTCACGAACGTGACCGACGACCGCGCCGTCCGGACGTCCTGACGGTCCCGTCGGCCCGTGCCGCCCGCGGCCGAGGCACGACGTCTGCGACACGACACAGGCGCCCCAGGAACGACGAAGGCCCCGGACCGTGAGGTCCGGGGCCTTCACCCGGTGGAGCTAGGGGGATTCGAACCCCCGACCTTCTCATTGCGAACGAGACGCGCTACCAACTGCGCCATAGCCCCTCGAGCGGTGTACAGATTAGCACCCCGAGGGCGGGGTCGTGCAAACCGGCCGCCCTCGGGGGGTCTACTGCCCGGCCGCCCGGCGGCGGGCGAGGATCTCGTTGAGGTCGAGGCCCAGCGTCTCGGTCGAGGGCTTGCGCTCGTCGCCCTCGGCAGGGGTCGGCGCGCCGGACGACGCGTCGCCGACGGGCACCGTCGCGACCACGGGGTCGGCGGCGGGACGCGCGGACGAGACGACGTCGTCGTCCGTGAGCGGGGCGGGCTCGCGGCGAGGTGCCGTGGGCTTCATCGTGTACGTCGGCGGCGGCACGGGCACCGGGTCCCAGGCACGGCCCGAGGGCACGTGGTCCTCGGCCGCGGTCCCGGCCTCGGCGGCGTCGACGACGTCGGCGCGGGCGACGGTCGGCGACGGCTCGTGCGCGGCGTCGCGCGCCGGGGCAGCCTCGCCCGCCGGAGCAGGCTCCTCGGAGCCGGAGCCCTCGGCCTCCGTCGCGCTCGGCGCGGTCACCGCCTCGCGCGGCGCGGACGCGGGCCCTGCGGAGCGCGCGGCGTCGGCGGTCGCGGCCGCGTTCGCGCGCGCCAGGTCCTTCGGCGTGACGCGCGGGATCATCTGCGTGCTGACCTGCGAGCCGTGCACGGCGCGACCGGTGACGCGCGGACGCGCACCCCGGGGCGCGGGCGGCGCACCCAGGACGGTCCCGCGCGCGGCCCGCGCGGCCGCACGACGCTCGGCCAGCCACGCGGCGTCGGAACGCTGCGCCGCGAGCACCGCACGACGGCCCAGCACGAGCACGAGCCCGAGGAGCGCCGTCGGGACGGCACCTGCCCACCACGGCACGTACCCGAGCGCGGCGACGACCCACACGGCGACGCTCGCGAGCAGGAGCACGACCGTGAGCGCGAGACGGCGGCGCGCCGCGGCGGCACGCCGCTCGAGGAGGGCGAGGCGGGACTGCTCCGGAGCCGGCTGGCGGCGCGGCGGTGCCCCGCGCGAGGGTGACGCGCTGACGGTGCTCCCCATGGCGTGCGTTCCCTCCTCGTCGTGCGCCCGGCCCGTGGGCCGGTCCTCCGTGCCCGCGCCCTCGAGCAGGGCACGACCCCCGTCGCCCGGCCCGGAGGCGATCGACGCGACGGCGGTCACCCCGTCGAGCCGCGCGTCCCACGGGTCGATCCCCCCGCCGCCCGGGCCGGCGACGGCCAGGACCCGCAGGGAGCCGGAGAAGCGGTCGTCCGTGCGCGCCTCCAGCAGCTGCTGCCGGTGACGCACCCGGTGCGGGACGTAGAAGCCGACCCACAGCAGGACCACCGCGAGCGCGACGATCCCCGAGGCCGATTCCACATCACGACCGTAGGCGAGGCGTGCGGCCGCGGTCCGCACGCTCTCCGGCGTGTCGGGCGGCTCAGATGGTCTCGCGCCGCGACGCCTGCCAGCGCGCGAGGAGCCCGTCGGGCACCTCCTCGCTCGTGATGGCGAAGGTCCGGTGGTCGCGCCAGGCGCCCTGGATGTGCAGGTACCGCTCGCGCACGCCCTCGTCGCGCAGGCCGAGCTTCTCCACGACGCGCAGGCTCGGGCCGTTCTCCGGGCGGATGTTGATCTCGATCCGGTGCAGGCCGAGGACCGCGAAGCAGTAGTCGGTCGCCATGGCGACGGCCGTCGGGATCACCCCGCGGCCCGCGACGTGCTCGCTCACCCAGTAACCGATGCTCGCGCCGCACAGCGAGCCGTAGGTGATGGACGAGACGGTGAGCTGGCCGACGAGCTCGCCGTCCAGCTCGACCGCGAACGGCAGGGACGACCCGGCGCGCGCCTGGGCGGACAGCACGCGGACGTACTCCGCGAACGTCGGCGGCCCGCCCCCGGAGCCCGGGCGGGGCGACGTCCCCTCCCAGCGCTCGAGCCACTCGGCGTTCTGCGCGCGCAGGCGCATCCACGCGGTCGCGTCCCGGCGGCGCAGCGGCCGCAGGACGACGGAGCCGCCCAGCGTGTCGTCCCGCAGCGTCACGGGCCACGGCTTGGCGACGGTCCAGCCGCGCGTGATCTTGTGCGTCATCCGGCGGTGAACCGTCCTCGGGCTGTCGGTCGGCACGGGCGGGCGCCCGTCCCTCGGTGCACAGGGTGACACCACCGGGTGCCCGCGCGCCACCGACCGGTGACGCGGGCACCCGGTGGTGCCGGCCGTGCTGTCAGCCGAGCGTGACGACGACCTTCGCCTCGGTGCCCGCGGGCAGCGCGGGGATCGGCGTCGCCGGGTCGTGCTCGACGCCGTCGACCGTCACGGACCGCACGCCCTTCGACACGTGGTCGGGGTTGCGGACCTCGATGTCGTAGACGGCGCCGCGCCACTCGCGGCGCACCTCGAACCCGTCCCAGTCCCTCGGGATGGAGGGGTCGACGACGAGGCCGTCGAGCGCGAGCCGCACACCGAGCACGTACTTGGTCACGGCCGTGTACATCCAGCCGGCCGTGCCGGTGAGCCACGGGTTCTGCGCCTTGCCGAACCACTCGTGGTCGCGGCCGTAGAGGAACTGGACGTACGCGTACGGCTCGGCGCCGCGGACCTCGATGTTGTCGTTCTGGTGGTACGGGAGGATCGCGTCGTAGAACTGGACGGCCTCGTCGCCGCGCCCGAGCAGCGCCTCGGCGATGATCGGCCACGCGTTGGGGTGGGAGAAGATCGCGGCGTTCTCCTTGATGCCCGGGTACACGCGCGTGACGAACCCGACCGTGTCGTCGACCTTCGTGAACGCCGGCCAGTTGAGGTGGTTGCCGTACTCCGAGCCGAGGAGCTCGCGGACCGCGTCCATCGACGCCTCGCCGCGCTCCTGGGTCGTGATGCCCGCGATGACCGGCCACGCCTGGTGCTCGAGGAAGATCTTGCCCTCGTCGTTCTCGGCGGAGCCGATCTTCACGCCGTCGCGCGTGTACCCGCGGATCCACCAGCGACCGTCCCAGAGCTGCGCGTCCGCGACCTTCGCGATGCGCTCGCGCTCCGCCGTGAACCGCACGACGTCCGCCTCGGCGCGCTCGTCGCCCGCCGCGGCGAGCGGCTCGGCCACCTCGAGGAAGGCGCCGATCGCCCACGCGTGGAGGAACGTCACGAGCGACGTCTCGCCGCCGCCGAGGTTGAGGCAGTCGTTCCAGTCGGCGCGCAGGCCGAGCGCGACGCCGTTCTGGCCCACCTGCTGCGCGGAGAACTCGAGCGCGCGCACGAGGTGGTCGTAGACGGTCGCGGGCGTGCCCTCGGCGAACGGGATCTCCAGGTCGAGGAACGCGCGGTCGCCCGTCTCCTTGACGTACTCCACGACGGACGGGACGAGCCACAGGTGGTCGTCGGAGCACGTGTCCTCGAGGCCGTGGATGAGGTCCTTCGGGTCGACCGTCGGGACGATCGTCGGCGACGGGACGTCGGGCAGCTTCTCCGCGTCGGGGTCGAACGCCTTGGGGTCGAACAGGTGCAGGCCGTAGCCGGCCTCCGTCTGGGCCCGCAGGAGCTCGACGATGCGCTGGCGCGTCTTCGTCGGGTTCGAGTGGATGACGCTCATGACGTCCTGCGCCGTGTCGCGGTAGCCGAGCCCCGCACGACCGCCCACCTCGACGAACGACGCGAAGCGCGACCACACGACGCACGTCTCCGCCTGGAGCAGCGTCCACGCGTTGATCATCGTGTTCATGCCCTCGTGGGGCGTGCGGATGCGCAGCTTGTCCTGCTTGGCGCGCCAGTAGTCGCGAAGGCGCGCGCGCTCGTGGTCGACGGCCGCGACGTCCGAGTACTTCGCCCGGACCGCGCGCCCGGCCGCGTCGCGCGAGCCGTAGCCGAGCATGAAGACGAGGCGCTTGGTCTCGCCCGGCGCGAGCGTCACCTTGTGCAGCAGCGCGCCGCAGTGGTTCTGCGTCGTCGCGCTCGCGTTCGACCCCTCGCCGCGCTCGATCGCGACCGGGTTGCTCTCGGTGCGGTACGGGCCGATGAAGCTGTCACGCAGCGAGTCGTACGACGACGGCGTCTCGCTCGACGCGAAGTAGTGGAACGTCCAGGGCTCGTAGTAGAAGTCGTACTCGATGATCCCGTCCTCGTACGAGGACCCGGACGCGTAGAGCGACATCTGCAGGTTCTGGTTGTCGATCGTGATCGTGTGGAACGAGAACTCCACGTACGACCCGACGGTGAGCTCGCGCACCTCGTCCGTCGTGTTCGTGACGCGCACGTCCCACAGCTCGACGTCGTCGTCGAGCGGGATGAAGACCGTCTGCTCGGCGTCGATGCCCTTGTACTCGGCGCGGAAGGTCGTGTAGCTCAGGCCGTGGCGCGTGGTCCACCGCCCCGCGCCGCCGGCCGGGTCGAGCTCCTCGTCCGGCCCGACGAACGGCTTGCCCACGGGTTGCCAGGACACCGACCAGTAGTCACCGTCCGCGTCGTCGCGCAGGTAGACGTAGTGGCCGGGGCGGTCGAGCGGCACCCCGTTCTGGCGGAAGCGCGAGATGCGCCCGTACTGCGAGCTCTTGTAGTACGAGTACCCGCCGCCGTGGTGCGACAGGACCGTGCACATGTCCCGGGTGCCGAGGTAGTTCGTCCACGAGACGGGGACGTCGGGGCGCTCGACGACGTACTCGTCGTGCGCGGTGTCGAAGTGGCCGTAGCGCATCGTTGCTCTGGTTCCTGTCCTGGGGTGGTCTGGGGGCTGGGTGCAGGAGGGTGCCGGGTGGGTGCCGGGCGGGGCGCCGGCGTCAGACGCCGGCGGTGACGAACCCCTGGAGCCACTCCAGGAGCTCGGCGGCCTTCTCGGGGGTGTCCGCCTCGACGAACATGCGCAGGACGGGCTCGGTGCCGGAGAACCGCAGGAGCGCCCAGTTGTCGTTCTCGAGGAGGATCTTGGTGCCGTCGAGGTGCGAGACGGACACGACGGGGTACGGCCCGACGTGCGTGAGCGGCTGCGCCTCGAGCCGGCGCGGCACCTCGACGCGCATCTCCGGGGTGGCCGGCACGCCCGCCTCGAGCGTGTACAGGCGGCCGGTGATCTCGTAGAGCATCGCGCGCAGCTCGGAGATCCGCTTGCCGGTGCGGGCGAGCATCTCCGCCACGAGGGCGCACGCGAAGATGCCGTCCTTGCCGAGGATCCAGCCGCGGATCGTCAGGCCGCCGGACGACTCGCCGCCGAGCACCGCCCCGATCTCCGCCATGCCCGCCGTGACGTGCTTGAACCCGACCTTGACCTCGCGCGACTCCTCGCCGAAGTGGGCCGCGAGCCGGTCGAGGAGGTGCGTCGTCGCGAGGTTGCGCACGACGCCGCCCTTCTCGCCGCGGACCTCGTGCAGGTACCAGTACAGGAGGAGGAGCAGGTCGTTCGTCGAGATGTACTCGCCCGTCTCGTCGACGATGCCGATGCGGTCGGAGTCGCCGTCGGTCGCCATGCCGAGGTCGTAGCGCCCCCCGCCCTGCCGGATCATCGTCACGAGCGTGCTCAGGCGCTGGAGGTCCGGCGCGGGCGCGACGCCGCCGAAGAGCGGGTTGTGCGTCGCGTGGATGAACTCCGACCGCACGCGCATGTCGGACAGGATCGTGCCGAGCGTGAGCTGGCTCGTGCCGTACATCGGGTCGACGACGACCTGGAGGTCCGAGCCGCGCACCGCCTCGACGTCGATGATCTCCTCGATCGCGTCGACGTACGGGTCGGTGAGGGACCGGTCCACGACCACGCCCGCGCGGCGCGCCACGTCGATGTCGAGCGTGATGACGTCGTCCACGGACAGGGCGTTGGCCTCGTCCTGGTAGCGGTCGGTCTCGTCGTCGAGCGGGAGCGAGCCGTCCTGGCGGAAGACCTTCATGCCGTTCCACTCGGGCGGGTTGTGGCTCGACGTGACGATGATCCCGTAGGCCGCGCCGAGGTAGGGGGCGGCGAACGTGACGAGCGGCGTGGGGACGTCGTCGGGTAGGAGCGTCACCGCGATGTTGTTGCCCGCGAACACCTCGGCCGCGGCCACGGCGGACTCGCGCGAGAGGAAGCGCCGGTCGCCGCCGATCACGACGCCCTTGCCGTCGAGCCCGCGGCGGATCGTCTCGTTCGCGATGGCCTGGCACAGGCGCCGCACGTTGGCGAGCGTGTAGCCCTCGCCGATGACCGCGCGCCAGCCGCCGGTGCCGAACACGATCTTCGTGTCCGTGTTCTTCTTCGGCACGAACAGGCGCTTGAGGACGATGTCCGCCGCCTGGGCGAGCTCGTCCGGGGTGTTGATACCGCGGACCTCGTCCACGTCGACGATGCGGTACGACGAGATGCGCTTGCCCGCCCCGATGACGCGGCGCGCGAGCTCGGTGAGCCGGTGCTCGCCGTCGGCCGCCATGCGCTCCAGCTCGCCGAACAGCAGGCGGGGCGCCGCGACGTACGCACCCACGTTGATCTCGGTGCGCGGCTCGGGCGCGGCGTCCGCGACCTCGGACGACTCGAGGATCGCCGTGATCTCGCCCCCGGCGCGGACCACGCGCCCGTAGCCGTCCGGGTCGTCCACGACGGCGGAGAGCAGCGACAGGTCGGCGCGCGTCAGGGTGTGGCGCGTGAGGAGCCCGAGCAGAGACTCCGCGCGCAGCAGCGGGGTGTCCGCGTAGGCGACGAGCACCGGGTCGTCGGCCCCGGGCCCGAGCACCGAGGCGATGGCCTCGCGCGCGGCGAGCACGGCGTCCCCCGTGCCGAGCGGCTCCGCCTGCTCCACGTACACGACGTCCTCGCCGAGGAGCTCGCGCACCGTCGGGTCGTCCGGCGACACGACGACGACGATCCGGCTCGCGTCGACCACGCGCCGCACGTTCGCGACGGCGAGCTCGACGACGGTCGCGTCGCCGAGGGGGCGCGTGAGGAGCTCGCGCGACGCGGCGTCGTGCCCGGCGGCCAGCACGACGGCGGCACGTCCGGTCCGGGGGCGGACGCCCCCGCGCGGGGTGGTGGCGGTGGGCTGGGCGGGCGTCGTCGCGGTCATGGCGTCCTCACTGGTCGGCACTCCGACGGCCTCGCGACGCATTTGTCAGGAGTCCGTACTACTGGCTCGCCCCCGATCATAGGCACCGCCGACCCGTCCGCGGAACCCGTCCGGCGCGCGACGGGCACAAGGTCACCCCGCGTCGCGTCCACGAGGACCGTCGCTCCGGGTGACAATAGGGACATGAGTGGCCCGGTCCAGCCGTACCCCCTGCACGGAAGCATCGAAGCCGAGGACGCGAAGGAGATCCTCCGCAAGGCCATCCGCACCAACCGCCAGTCGCGGTCCGAGCGGCTCCGCAAGGAAGCGGCCGCCGCCATCGCCGACGTCATCGAGACCATCCCCGAGGTCGCCTCCGCCTCGTGCGTCGCGACCTACGCCGCCCGGCCGACCGAGCCCGGTACGTCGGAGACGCTCGAACGCCTCGCCGCGCGCGGCGTCCGGCTCCTGCTGCCCGTGCTCGGCGCGGGCCTGCAGCGCGACTGGGCGCTCTACGACGGCCCCGCCGACCTCCAGGTCCGCGCGCCGGGCCGACCGCCCGAACCCGGGACCCCGGCGCTCGGCGCGGACGCGATCGCCGAGGCCGACGTCGTCGTCGCCCCCGCGCTCGCCGTCGACTCGCGCGGCGTCCGGCTCGGGCAGGGCGGCGGCTGGTACGACCGCGCGCTCGAGCACGTGCGTCCCGGGACCAAGGTCGTGGCCGTCGTGTTCCCCGAGGAGGTCTACGACGCGTCCGACCGCCCGCTGCCGCTCGAGCCGCACGACAAGCTCGTCGACGCCGTCGCGACCCCGCTCGGGTGGCGCTGGCTCCCGTAGCCGGCTCCGCGGTCCGCGCTAGTCGGCCCGCACGCGCCGGGTGTCGTACGCCCACAGCGCGACCTCGACGCGGTTGCGGGCACCGAGCTTGGTCATCAGCGACGCCACGTGGGACTTGACCGTGCTCAGGCCGACGAACAGCTCGGCCGCGATCTCGGCGTTCGTGCGGCCGCGTGCCACCAGCGCGAGCACCTCCTCCTCCCGCTCGGTGAGCGGGCTGACGGGCTGGACCGGGACCACCGGCGCCCGGTCGGCGAAGGTCGCGAGCAGCCGGCGCGTGACGTTCGGGGCGATCAGCGCGTCCCCGGCGGCCGCCGCGTGGACGGCCTGCACGAGGAGCTGCGGCCCGGCGTCCTTGAGCAGGAAGCCACGCGCGCCCGCGCGGAGCGCGCCGAGGACGTACTCGTCGAGGTCGAAGGTCGTGATCACGACGACCGCCGTCGTGCCCGGGGCGCCCGGCCCGGCCAGGCGCCGCGTCACCTCGATGCCGTCGAGCCCGGGCATCCGGATGTCGACGAGCAGGACGTCGGGACGCAGCCGCGTCGCCAGGTCGAGCGCGGCGAGCCCGTCCGCCGCCTCCCCCACGACCTCCACGTCCGGCTGCGCGCCGAGGATCATCACGAGGCCGGTCCGGACGAGGTCCTGGTCGTCGGCGACGACGACGCGGACGCTCACGCCGGGGCCTCCGTGGGCAGCACGGCCTCGACCACCCAGCCGCCCGCTGCGCCCGGCCCCGCGATGAACAACCCGCCGAGGAGGTGGGCGCGCTCGGCCATGCCCAGCAGGCCGAACCCCGGCTGCGGCGTCGGCCCCGGGTCGGCCCGCCCGTCGTCGCGCACCCGCAGCCGGACGGCGTCCGGCTCCCGGCGGACGTCGATCTCGACGCGGGTCACGCCCCGGGCGTGCCGCACGGCGTTGGTCAGCGACTCCTGCGCGAGCCGGTAGAGGGCGGCGTCCACCGGTCGTGCGAGCCCGGAGAACGACCCGTGGAGGGACACCGCGACGACGGGCGTCGCACCCGTGCGCGCCAGGGCGGGCAGGTCGGCGACGCCCCGCGGCGGTGCGTAGGCGACGGCGTCCTCCGCGCGCAGGACCTCCACCACGGACCTCATCTCCGCCAGGGTCCGCGACGCCTCGGTCTCGATCGCGGCCAGGACCTCCGCGGCCTTCTCGGGCTGGGCACCGGCGACCACGCCGCCCGCCTGCGCCTGCACCGCGATGGCCGAGACGTGGTGGGCCACGGTGTCGTGCAGCTCGCGCGCGAGAGCGACCCGCTCCTCGTTGCGGATCTCGCGCTGCCGGCGGTGCCAGAGGTCGGCGCGGTAGCGGAACACCGCGGCGAGGGCGACGAACAGCAGCACGAAGGCGGTCCCGCCCACGACGTCGGCCCACCCCGCGGAGGACGCGTACATGCCCAGCGCGACCACGACGGCCACGAACGCCGTCCCCAGGACCGTCTCGCGGCCCGACCCCCACCGCACCAGGGAGTAGAGCAGGATCAGGACCGCCGTCGTGGAGTAGAGGCCGAGGTCCGCGGTGTGCGCCGCGAGCTGGAGGACCGAGAGCAGCGCGACGGCGCCCCAACCGACCAGGACTGTTGGCAGGGGGTGGGCCCGCCGCCAGAGCAGCGCGGGCACGAGCACGAGGGCGAGCGCCGCGACCAGGGGCCGCCACGCGAGACCCGGCCGGGCGACCGCCTCGACGACGACGACGGCCGCGAACGCGCCGGCGAGCAGCACGTCGGGGCGACCGACGGGTGGGGCGTCGGCGGGCCGCGGCTCGTGCCAGAGGGAGCGCCGGACGGTGGTCACGGGCCCAGCCTAGGGATCGCGGCGCCCGCGCGTACCCGCCGAAAGGACGAGAGACGGACCGTGCCTTCGGCCGGGAGGCACCGGCCTCCGGGCCGATGTGCGCGGCCGTCGACCCCCGCGACCGTGGACCTGTCCGATCCGCACCCTGACGACGGAGGCCACGATGAGCACCACCCCTGCGCCCACCACCACGCTGGACGACCGACCGGTCCCGGTGCGAGCCAAGCTCGCCGCCGTGTGGACCAGCTTCATGTTCCTGTACGCCTACGTCGACATCCTCGGGTTCTACACGCCCGGCGTCGTCGCGGACATCCTGGACGGGAAGGTCTTCACGTTCGACCTCTCCCAGACCTTCTCGATCTCGGCGCTGACCCTCATGGCCGTCCCGATCCTCATGGTCACGCTGTCGCTGACGCTGCCTGCCCGCGCGAGCCGCACCGCGAACCTCGTCGTGGCCGCGCTCTACGTCCCCGTCACGGTCTTCAACGTCGCGGGCGGGTTCTACCTGTACTACTACGGCCTCGGTGTCGTGCTGGAGCTCGTCCTGCTCGCCCTCGTCGTGCGGTACGCCTGGACCTGGCCGCGCATCGCGCCGTCCGCGACGAGCCCGGACCCGCGCCGCGAGGCCGTCCCCTCGCGCCCGGCGTGACGCCGGACGCCGGACGCCGGCCCGGCTACGGGACGAGCGTGAGCTCGTCCGTGCCGGCGTCGGCGACGGCCTGGGTCGTGAACGGCCACTCGAACGTCTCGCCGCGCGCCCAGGTCTTGAGCTGGTCGGCGTAGTGCTTCGACGCCGGGTGGCCGGACGTGCCGGTCACGGTGACCCACGTGGAGCGGTCGAGGTCGCCGAGGTCGACGACCATCCGCATCGACGGTCCGGCCGTCACGTCGAACGAGCCGGACGCCGCGTCCCAGGCCGTCGCGTTGACGATCGACGAGCCTCCGGGCATGCGGACCGGGTCGGGGTTGACCCAGTTGCGGACCGGTCCGGGGATCGACTCGCCGCCGAGGATCGGGTGCTCCAGCGCGAGCACGTGGAGCGTGCCCCAGGCCCAGTCGGACGGCTGCTTGCTCTGCTCGACGGTCAGGTCGAGGCGCGCGGAGACGAGCGCCTGCGTGAGCACCTCGTCGCGCGTCTCGACGACGCTCACGGTCTGCCGGTCGTCCCAGAACGGGTTCGTCGGGTCGTCGAGGAGCCTCGTCACGACGGCGAGCCAGCGGCTCCCGCCGTTCGGCCGCGCCGACTCGGGCAGGTCGTCCCAGAAGGTGAGCTCCAGCAGGTTGCGCCAGACGGCCGCGAAGTACGCGGCGGCCGCCGAGTCCGTGTCCGTCCGGTAGTCCCAGTCGGCCAGGAGCTCCTGCCCCTCGGCGGCGAAGCCGTCCTCGATCTCCTGGTCGAGCAGCAGCGGCACGAGGACCTCGGCGTAGGGGCTGCGGTCGTCGACCTGGATCTCGTTCATCGTGTCGACGTCGACGGTCCGGCCCGCGGAGATCTCGGCTTCGAGGAGCTGACGGATGCGCTGCGAGCGGTAGCCGTAGTCCCAGTCGGTCGTGAGGAACGGCGCGACGCCGGCGGGCAGCACGGCCTGGTTCGCCGCCACGACGAAGCCCTCCGCCGGGTCGACCACGCGCGGCATCTCCTCGCTCGGCACGTAGCCCTGCCAGTCGTACCGCTCGTCGGAGCCGTCGCGCGGCCACGTGCCGTCGGACGGGACGGGGGCGTCGGGCACCGACGCGCGCACCGGGATCTTGCCCGGCGCCTGGTAGCCGATGTGACCGTCCGTCGTCGCGAAGACGATGTTCTGCGCGGGCACCTCGAAGAGGGCTGCCGCCTCCTGCATGTCGTCGGCGTCCTGCGCGAGGTTGAACGCGAAGACCGCGTCGGCGGTGCGGCCCGGCTCGAGCGCGGTCCACTGGAGGGAGACGGCGTACTCGCCCAGGCGCGTGTCGAGCGCCGGGGTGCCGACCGCGGACTCGGTCGCGGGGATCGCCTCGGACACGATCGGCCCGTGCACGGTCGAGCGGATCTCGAGCTCCACGTCGTCGCCCCCGGCGACGCGCAGCGTCTCCGTCCGGCTCTCGAGCGGCACCCACTCGTCGCCGCGGAGATACGTGTCGTCGCGCACCCGCTCGACGAAGAAGTCGGTGACGTCGGCGCCCATGTTCGTCAGGCCCCACGCGAGCTGTGCGTTGTGCCCGATGATCACGCCGGGGAACCCGGCGAACGAGAAGCCCGCGACGTCGAACGCGCAGTCGGGTCCGACCTCGTTGCAGTGCAGCCCCACCTGCGCCCAGATGCCGGGAGCCCCGAGGCTCAGGTGCGGGTCGTTCGCGAGGATCGGCATGCCGCTCGCGGTGTGCTCGCCCGAGACGACCCACGAGTTCGAGCCGGTGCCCTCGCCACGACCCACGAGCACGGGGACGGCGTCGAGCGCGCGGTCGGCGGCCTCGAGCGCGCTCTGCAGGTGGTCCGAGCCGTACGCGGCACGCGCCTCGGGGCCGAGCTCGAGCGCGACCTGCTGCGGGTTCTCGAGCTCGCCCGGGTCGAGGATCGGCGCGTTGACGTCGGACGGGTACGCCGGGAAGAGCTCGGCGACGCGCCCTGCGTCCTGGAGCGCGCCGAACGCGAGCGCGCGGTCGAGCTCGTCGTCGTAGTTGCCGCGCAGGTCCCACGCCATGGCCTTGAGCCACGCGAGCGAGTCGACGGGGTCCCACGGCTCGGGCTCGGCGACGTCGACCTGGAGCCCGAGCACGGTGTACTCGATCGCGATCTCGGAGGGACTGCGGTTCTCCAGGTAGGCGTTGACGCCCTCGGCGTACGCCTGGAGGTACGACTTCGTCTCGGACGAGACGACGTCCCACTCCTCCTCGGCCACCTGCCTCCAGCCGAAGGTGCGCGTCACCGCGTCCGCGGCGATGGCGTCCGGGTTGTCACCCACGAGCTCGGCGAGCCGGCCCGCCGTCACGTGGCGGCGGTAGTCCATCTCGAAGAACCGGTCCTGCGCCTGGACGAAGCCCTGGGCGCGGAAGAGGTCCTCCGGGGTGTCGGCGTAGATCTGCGGCACGCCCCGGGCGTCGCGCAGCACGGTGACCTGTCCCTCGAGGCCGGGGACCTCGATCTCCCCCGAGGCCTGCGGGAGCGGCCGGCGCACCGTGACGACGACGAACGCCGCGCCCGCCACGAGCGCGACGACGAGCAGCGCCGCGACGACGAGCAGCACGTTCCGCCGCGTCGACCGGCGGCGCCGGGGAGGGACCGCGGTGTCCCCGGGGGTCACGGGGTCGGCACCGGGTGCGGCGTCACCGGCGGGGGCCTCGGCGGGTTCGTGCGCAGACACGGATGCGAGACTACCCCGGCGCCGGGCGCGCGCCGGTCCGCGTATGATTAGCACTCGGAAGTTTCGAGTGCCAGACGGTGTTGACACCGACGACCCGGCCGAGACCGTCCCGATCCCGACCGCCGGCGGCCGCACCGCGGCCGTCTCGTGAACGAGGAGAACCCGTGCCCACCTACGCGTACACGTGCACCGCCTGCGGTCACGCCTTCGACATCCACCAGTCGTTCACCGACGACGCCCTCACGGTGTGCCCGGAGTGCTCCGGACGCCTGCGCAAGGTGTTCTCCTCGGTCGGCGTGACGTTCAAGGGCTCGGGCTTCTACCGCACCGACTCGCGCTCGGGCGGCTCGTCCTCCTCGGCCCCGGCCGCGAAGTCCGGCGCGTCGAGCACGTCGACCCCGGCCGCGACGAGCTCGACGTCGTCGTCGAGCGGCTCGTCCGGCAGCGCGGCCGCGTCCTCCTGACCTGACGCCGGTGGCCGGGCTCCGGCCGCCACGCTCGACCACAGGGCACGGGGCCGCACGGCCTCCTGCGCGCACCGCCCCGGTCGTCCACAGGCCGTCGGGCGTCCCCGGCCCCGGCCTGACCGCCGCGGCTACGGTCGCGCCCATGCCTCTGCGCCCCGGCTCCCGGGAGCCCGTCCCCTCGTCCGCCCGTCGCCGCGCCCTGCGCGGGCTGTGGTGGCGGGCCCGGTTCGTCGTCGCCGCCGTGTGCTGCGGCGCGGCCGCCGCGGTGCTCGTCGGCGCGCTGCGCCCGCCACCGCCGCCGACCGCGCCCGTCGTCGTGACCACGCGCGACGTCCCGGCAGGTGCGGCCCTCGCCGGTGCGGACCTCCGCGTGGACGACGTCCCGGCCGCGCTCGTGCCCGCCGGTGCCGCGGGCGCGCCGGCCGACGTCGTGGGTCGCCGCGCGACGGTCGCCCTCGCCGCGGGCACCCTCGTCCAGGACGCGCTCGTCGCGGGCGGCGAGCTCGTGGCGGCCGCACCGGCGGGCACGGTCGTCGCCCCGGTCCGCCTCGACCCGGGCGTCGCCGCGCTCCTCGGCCCGGGCGACCGCGTGGACCTGCTCGCGGCCGGGGACCTCGCCGCCGCGGCCGTACCCGTCGACGCGGCCGATCCCGACGGGACGCCCCAGGCCGGCGACCCCTACCTCGCGCGCGCGGCGGTCGTCGTGCCCACGCCCGAGCCCGACGGCGGAGGCGGCCTCCTCGGCGCCGGCGTCACGAGCAGCGACGTCGTCACGCTCGTCGCCGTCCTGCCCGCGGAGGCGGAGCGCCTGGCCGCCGTGAGCGGCCACGCCCCGGTGACCGCCGTGCTCGTGCCCTGACGCCGCGGGCGAGAAACCCGACTCTCCGGACGAGACCGTTGCCGCAGCCGACCGCCGTTGGGAGGATCCTCCTGCTCGAGTCGTGGCGCCGCAGCCACGCGGACCACACGAAAGGGACCCATTCCATGAAGGGCGTGCTCAACGGTTTCAAGGAGTTCGTGCTCCGGGGCAACGCGATCGACCTCGCGGTCGGCGTCGTCATCGGCACCGCGTTCTCGGCCATCATCACGTCGGTCGTCGACGGCCTCATCAACCCGCTGATCGCGGCGATCTTCGGCGAGCCCGACCTCACGGGGGTCGGCAACTTCACGATCAACGGGGCGCTCTTCAGCCTCGGCCTCATCCTCGACGCGGTCTTCAAGTTCCTGTGCGTCGCGATCGCGCTCTACTTCTTCATCGTCCTGCCGATGAACCACCTCGCGGCGATGCGCAAGCAGAACGTCGAGCCGGAGCCGGAGGCCCCGGCCGAGGACGTGCTCGTCCTCCAGGAGATCCGCGACCTCCTCGCGGCGCAGGCCGGCGGTCCCAGCGCGGCCCCGGGGCGCCCGACGCCGCCGCCCACCGTCTGAGCAGCACCGCCCGAGCACGCAGGTGGCCGCGGCCCGTCCCCGCGGGGAAGGGCCGCGGCCACCAGTGCGTCGTGGGGATCGTCCGCGCTCAGTGCCGCCCGTAGTGGGGCGGGACGTCGCCGAGCAGCCGGTCGTCGTTCTCCCCCGTGCCGCCGCGCTCCGGCCGGGCCGCGTCGCCCCAGCCCTCGGCGCGCTCGTCGGCGCTCGCCCCGGGCACGACGACGCTCTCGGTCCCCCGCCGCACGGCCCGGCGCGGTCGCCTGCGCCGCCCCTCCCCCTCGGGCGGGGACGGGCGCTCGGACGACGGCACGGACTCGCTGCTCACGCCCCTATCGTCCCACCGCGCCCGGACCCGGCCCCGCGGCCGCGAGGACGGGCTACAGGTCGTCGTCGCCGTGCTGCTCGTCGTCGTCGATGACCGGGACGACGACGATGCGGTCGCCGCCGCCCGTCTGCGCGACGCCGCCGGTCTCCGGGAGGCGCGCGTCGCGCACCTCCTGCACGACCCGCCGGATGCGCTCGGCCTCCTTCGCGGGGTCGAGGAACGCGGCGGCGGACCACACCTGCGCGACGGTCCAGCCGATGCGCTCGAGCCGCTCGGCGACCTGCCGGTCCCGGACGCGGACGCTGCGCTCGGCGACGTACGCGGCGTCGTCCGTGAGGACGGCGACGAGGAGCTCGCCGGGCAGGTCCGGGTGGCCGACGACGAGCGGGATGCGGTCGCCGTCGCCGATGCCGTAGTCGGTCTCGACGACGAGCCCGGCGCGCCACAGGCGCTCGGCGAGGTCGAGCACGAGCCGGTCGGGGCTGCCGCCGAGGTCGACGCCGTTGCCGAGCGTGACCTGGTCGGCGGCGCCGCTGCGCTGCTCGGCGAGGTCGAGCACCTCGGCGAGGAGCCGGGCGCCGGCGCCGCGCAGCCGCTCGGGGTCGAGGTCGCCCGCCGTGAAGCAGGACACGACGTGCAGGCGACGGCGGCTCGCGCCGACGGCGTCGAGCAGCATGGCCTCGGCACCGGGTGTGTTGAGGACGCCGAACCGGTGCAGGACGCGCCCGTGCGGCGTCCGGCCGAACCCGACGGACAGGACGAGGGTGTCGCGCACGAGGCCGGCGACGCCGGACACGTCGGCGACGACGACGGGCTCCTCGCGCGACCCGGAGAAGTACCCGGCGAGCGCGGGGTTCTGCCGGACCTCGACGAGGAGGGCGTCGCGGATGCGGTCGGCGTGCAGGGGCGTGACGGTGACGATCGCGAGGGACTCGTCGGGGCGCGTGAGCGCGTGCTCGATCGCGACCTCGACGACCCGGTCGACCTCGGCCTGCGTGCTCTCGACCGCGCCGGACGTCGGGTCCGGCATGCCCGCGCCGTCGACGACGTCGAGCTGCACGAGGACCTCGGCGCGCGGGAGCGGCGAGGGCCGCAGGACGCCGGCGTAGCCGTGCTCGGCGAGGAAGGTCGTCACGTACGGGTCGCGGCGCGAGCCGTCGGCGAGGAGCCGCACGGACGGGAGCAGCTCGGACAGCTCGCGGACGGTGTCGGTGGACGCGGCGCGCGGGTCGCCCACGGCGACGACCTGGCGGCCGCGCGCGAGCGCGGACAGCACGAGCTCGACGGGCGTGTGCTCGATCGCGTCGAGGACGACGAGGTCGACGGTGCGGGTCGCGGGGACGAGGTGCGGCACGAGCGTCGGGGTGGCGACGAGCACGGGGCGCAGGCGCCGCAGGACGGCGGGGTGCTTCTCCGTGGTCTCGCGCAGGCTCACGAGCCGCCCCTCGAGCAGCTCGGTGAAGAGGTCCTCGGCCTCGTCGCGGTGCTCGCGCATCGCCACGCCGAGGTGCTCGCGCACGGCGGCGCGCACGGGCGCGGCGAGCGACGCGACGTGCGCACGGTCGAGGTCGCGGAACCGCCGCGCGAGCGCGTCGAGCCCCGCGCCGTCCTGACCGGCGAGCGCCTGGTCCTGGGCGAGGATCTGCTCGAACACGGAGCTCCACCACGCGAGCTCGAGCTCGGGGCCGACCTGGTCGGCCTCGACGCGGCGCGCGACGAGGTCGGCGAGCAGCTCGCCGAGGCCGAGGTCGGTGAGCCGGCGCAGGATCGCGGTGCGCGGCGGCAGGGTGTCGAGCGACTCGGCGTCCTCGGCGAGCGCGTCGAGGCGGGCCGCGAGGTCGTCGAGCGGGAGGTCGAGCAGGTCGGCGCCGCCGGGCGTGCCGGCGAGCGCCGGCTGGAGCTCCTCGGTGTCGATCCGGACGGCCTCGTGCGTGTCCTCGATCGCCGACAGCCCCTCGGGGAGGACGGGCCAGCCCCCGCGCGGGCACTGCTCCTGCCAGACGGCGCGCTGCGCCTGCACCTCGACGAGCGCGGCGTGCAGGTCGGGCACGCGCACGCCGGGGCGCACCATGTCGCGGGCCTGGCGGCGCAGGCGACGGCGGGCGAACCAGCCCATGTCGACGCCGTGCTGCTCGCGCCACTGCTTGGTCGCGGTCGCCTCGACCATGTCCTGCGCGGTGCGCTCGAAGATCATGGGCCGGAAGACGTCGAGCGTCCCGCGCATGCCGCCGAGCATCGCGAGCTGGTCTCCCCACTGGCGCAGCGTCGTCGCGGGCGTGAGCCCGGTGCGCTGCGCGACCTGCTCGACCTGGGCGCGCAGCTGGGGCAGCGTGTGGGCGCGCAGGCGCTCGACGCGCACGAGGGCGTCGTGCGCCTCCTGCGGCGTGGTGAGCGCGGCGCCGTACCAGGGGGTGGACGCGGCGCGGGCGGTGAACGCGCCGAGCAGGGCCGCCTCGCGCAGCTCGGCGGCGACGCGCTCGCGCTGGGGCCCGACGCCGAGCACGACCTCGGTGGACAGGCGCACCCGGGTGTCGGGCGCGGGGCGCTCGGCGGTGAGGCGCGCGAGCGCCTGGAGCGCGTCGTAGGCGGAGACGCCCCACGGGTCGCGGACGAGGTGCAGGGCCTCGATGTACCCGGCGAGGCGCGCCCGCGCCCCGAGCAGCGCGTCGCGCGTGCGGGCGACGTCCTCGTCGTCGACCGGCTCGGGCTCGGACGCCATGGCGGACAGCAGCCGGTGCGAGGCGGTCTCGCGCCACGTCGGCTCCGGGACGACGTCCAGCGCGAGGCCGTCGAGACCGAGCTCGGCGAGCCGGGCGAGGAGCGCGTCGGCGGCGCGGCGGTGCCCGGGCACGTACAGGACGTGGCGCCCGGAGGCCGCGGCCTCGGCGACGACGGCGGCGAGGGTCCCGGCGACGTCGGACCCGGCGGGGGCGTCGACGAACAGGTGGGAGCCGCCCGCGAGGACGTCGACGACGTGGCGCTGGGAGGGGTCGAGGTCGCCGACGCCGCGCTCGTGCACCGGGTCGGCGTCGCCGACGCGCGGCGCGGGGAGCGCGACGTGCAGCCCGGCCGCGGCGCGCTCGTCCCCGGCGAGCGCCGCCACGACCTCGTGCCGCTCGAGCGCGGGCGCGATCTCGTCGAGGTCGTCGACGAGCACCTGGCCCGGGTGCACGAACGTGCCGACCAGCACCCGGTGGGTGAGCTCGAAGTCGTCGAGCACGGCCTGGCCGAGCGCGGCGATGCGGCGGGTCGCGTCGGCGGGGTCGAAGCCCGCACCGGTGAACGTCGAGCGCGCGAGCGTCACGGGGTCGAGCAGCGCGCCGTGCGCGCGCAGGGTCCGCGCGAGGAGCGGGTTGATCTCGGCCGTGGGCTCGAGCGTGAGCTCGTAGTCGGTCTCGCCGTCGCCCCGCGGGGTCACCGTGAGGGGGCGTAGGAGGACGGGGGCCCGCACGGTGCGCGACGCGGGCTCGTGCTCGGCGTCGCCCCCGCCGTCACCGGGGTCCGGGACGGCGTCGTTGCCGGTCCGCGCGGGGGCGCCCGCGTCGGCACCGGTCCCCGCGTGCGGGTCGTGCTCGCCGTCGGACGGCGCGGTATCGGACGGCGCGGTGCCGTTCGTGACCGTGACGGGCGGGCGACCCGCGACGCGGGCGAGCGCGGCGACGTCGTCCTCGGCCGCGTGGGTCGCGGCGCCCTGGGTCCAGGTCGCGACGCCGATCGCCAGGTAGGTCGGGGCGACGCCGTAGCGCTGCGCGTGCTCGGCCGCGCGCACCACGACCGCACGGGCACGGCGCCGGGCGGCGGGCAGCGAGCCGCCCTCGCGGAAGAGGTTCGACAGCCGGGTCGGGCGCCCGGCGAAGAGCTGGGCCACGCCGGAGGGGTGCGCGGCGGTGAGGTCCACGACGGCGTCGCCGAGCAGCGCGACGTCCGCGAGCGAGGAGCCGCCGGCGAGCTCGACGAGTCCGGCGCGCCAGCGCACGACGGCCTCGTCGACGAGGTCGGCCGTCGTGGGCTCGGGGACGAGCACGGGGCGCGACGGCGGCGCGTCGCCGTCGGTGGTGTCGGGGCGGTGCTGGTCGGCGGGCTGGTCGGTCCCCCCGGGAGCGGTCGCGGGCAGCCGAGCAGGATCGGCCACGCTCCGGGCGGCTGAGCTGGTGCGGGCTGCGGCATTCACGCTCCGACGCTAACCGCCCGCCTCGCGACGCCCGTCGCGGCGCGCCGGAGGGCGGCCGACCCGGTGCCGCGGGCGGCGTCGGGCGAGGGCACCGTCTCGCGGGCGGGCGCGCCGCGCGCCTGCGCAGGGAACGACGAACGGCCCCGGATCGCGTCAATCGCGTTCCGAGGCCGTCGTTCCGAGCAATTCCGGAGGTGTTCTCCGGAGAAGAATGAAACAGCGCGCACCGCGCAGGGGGCAGGCGATGCGCGCTGTCGAGGACTATCTTGCACGGCGCGATCCCAGGCGTCAACACGGGACGGAGCACCTGGACGGGTGAACCGGGCGGCGAGCCCAGCGGCGCCTGGGAATGACCTGGACGGGCGTCCACCACATGCGCGGGATTCCGCCATTCCTGGCCGGGCGGGGGCGTTGCCCCCCCCGTGGCCGGGACCACAGGTCGAACCGCCGGGCCGCGCCTGCCCGGGCGGCCGGGCACCTCCGGCAGGATACGACGCGCCGCCTCCCGCCCCGCGCCGCCGCCCGGCCCGACCGGCGGCGTCACAGGATCTTCTCCGTTCCTCTGAGGCGCGGCCACGACGCCCCTGAGCGAGGTCCACACCGGCGTCCTACGGTGGTGGGGACGCCCGTGGCCCGACGCCGGACCCGGCGCGGCCGCGACCCGGCCTGTGGCGACGGGCGGACCAGCCCACCACGCTACGGAGACCCCGCACCACGTGACGACGACCCACCACCTCCGCCCCGAGCGCGACGCGTCGGCGCGCCCGGAGCCCGGCCCCGACGCCGCGGACGACACCCGGCGCCCTGCCACCCCCGGGACGAAGCCCGAGGCCCCGGCGACGAAGAACGAGGCCCCCGCGAAGCTGTCGCTCACGCAGGTCCTCGCGAGCGCGCTCGCCGCCGTGAGCACCACGGTGCTCCTGTCGTACTTCGGGACGGCCGGGACGATCATCGGCGCCGGCATCGCGAGCGCGCTGACCGTCGTCGCGAACTACGTGTACACGCGCTCGATCCAGAAGACGCGCGAGCAGCTCGTGCCCGTCGTCGGCAGGGTCGTCCAGGTCACGACCGGGACCGGCGCCGCGCGGGACCGCACCACGACGACGACGGTCACGACCACCGTCGCGAACGTCCCCCGCGGCTCGGCCACCGTCGACGACGACGCGGACGGCGCGGAAGGCACGGGCGACGCGGACGGGACGGACGCGGACGAGGCGCAGCCCGACGCGGCCGCGACGGACACCCCGACGAACCGGTGGCTGCGCCTGGTCGACCGCTACGGCCGCGGCCCGGTGCTCACGGTCACGGCGCTCGCGCTGTTCGTCGTCGTCATGGGCGCCGTGCTCGTCGTCGAGCTGACGATCGGCAAGCCGATCGCCGACGCCGTGCGGGGCGTCGAGGGGTCGGGCACGACGATCAGCCGCGACCGCTCCGTCGGCACGGAGACGCCCGTGACCCCGGCCCCCACGGTCCCGGCCCCGGACCCGTCGGGCGTGCCGACGCAGGACCCGGTGCCCGCGCCGTCGACCACGCCCACCGAGGAGCCGACCACGGCGCCGACCGAGGAGCCCGGCGTGGAGCCGACGCCGGACCCGACCACGGACCCGACGATGCCCGAGCCCGACCCCTCGACCACGCCCGAGCCGGGCACGGGCACGGGCGAGGAGACCGGCGAAGGGGCGCCCGTCCCCGGGACCGGCCCGGGCGAGGGTGCGACGGCCGAGCAGACGCCCGCGCCCGTGCCGCCCGCGACGAGCTGAGTCCCGGTCGGTGCCGACCGGTGCGGACCGGTGGCAGGATCACGCCATGCCGCCGACGCCGCTCGCCCCCGCTCGTCGTCCGGGTCCCGTCGTGCTCGCGCTCGTCACGGCTCTGGTCTTCCTCGCGGCGTGCAGCCCGGGTGACGGCGGTCCGGCGGATGCGCAGCCGAGCGCGCCGCCCGCACGCGCCGCCGACGTCGAGGGGACCGTCGCCGGGACCGGTGACGCCGCGCGCCTCGTCGACGCCTCGGACGCCTACTACGAGGGGATGGGTCTGCTCTCCGCCGGCACCGTCGTCGTCGGGGACGACGGCACCGCGCTCACGCCCGGCGACCTGACCGACGGCGACGCCGTCGAGGTCTGGACGGACGCGTGCGCGGAGTCGTACCCCGTGCAGTGCGAGGTCGTCGCGGTCCGCGTCGCGGGCTGACTCGGCGACGCCGACCGCGCCCCCACCGGGCGGTCCGGCGGGCGTGCCGCGCTACTCGCGGCCGAGCTTCGAGTCGGCCTGCTGCGTGCCCTTGTCGATCGCGTCGTCGTGCTTGCCGCCGGTCGCCTTCGACGCCGCGTCGCCGCCCTTGTCCAGGGCCGCGTCCGACGCCTTCTCGCCCTTGTCGCTGTCCAGCGCGTCGGACGCCTTGCCCTTCAGGTCGTCGATCCCCACGGTGCACCTCCTTCGTCGGCCCGGGCGGGCCGTCACGCTCATCGTGGGCACCGGTGGAGTTCGGTCGCACCCCGGCAGGGGAGGTGGCCGTGATCGGTGCGCCTGACTGGATTCGAACCAGCGACACCCGCTTTAGGAGAGCGGTGCTCTATCCCCTGAGCTACAGGCGCGTGGCCCCGGGTCAGGGCCGGAGCACAGCCTATCCGCCGCGCGTCGTGACGCGAAGCGGCGGCGCTGCGCCGCGCGCGGTCGCGCGCGAGGATGGGGCGGTGCCCGCACCTGCCGCTCCCCCGCCCGCCGACCGTCCGCGCCGGGTCGTGCTCGACTGCGACCCCGGCCACGACGACGCGGTCGCGATGCTCCTCGCGCACGGCAGCCCGGGCGTCGAGCTGGTCGCGGTGACGACGGTCGCGGGGAACCAGACGCTCGAGAAGGTCACGCGCAACGCGCTCGCGGTCGCGGAGGTCGCGGGGATCGACGCACCGGTCGCGGCCGGGTGCGACCGGCCGCTCGTGCGGCCGCGGATCGTCGCGCCGGACATCCACGGCGAGTCCGGGATGGACGGGCCGGTCCTGCCCGCGCCGCGGCGCGCCGTCGACCGGCGTCATGCGGTGGACCTCATCGTCGAGACGGTGCTCGCGGCCGAGCCGGGCGAGATCACGCTCGTGCCGACCGGCCCGCTGACGAACGTCGCGATGGCCGCGCGCAAGGAGCCGCGGATCGTGCCGCGCGTGCGCGAGGTCGTGATGATGGGCGGCGGGTACCACGTGGGCAACCGCACGCCGGTCGCGGAGTTCAACGTGCTCGCGGACCCGGAGGCGGCGCACGTGGTGCTCACGGAGCCGTGGCCCGTGACGATGGTCGGGCTCGACCTCACGCACCAGGCCGTCGCGACGCCGGACGTGCGCGACCGGGTGGCCGCGCTCGGCACGGCGCCGGCCCGGTTCGTCGGCGACCTGCTCGACTTCTACGGCACGACGTACCGGTCCGCGCAGGGGTTCCCCCACCCGCCGGTCCACGACCCGTGCGCGGTCGCGTACGTCGTCGACCCGGAGGTCATGACGACGCGGCGCGCCCCCCTGGACGTCGAGCTGCACGGGTCGCTGACGACCGGCATGACCGTGGCCGACCTGCGCGGGGAGGAGCCCGGCCCGGACGCGTGCCGCACGCAGGTGGCGGTCACGCTCGACCACGCGCGGTTCTGGGACCTCGTCGTGGACGCGCTGGCGCGGCTGGGCGACCCCGCCTGAGGGGCGAGGTCCTGCCGGCCCGGACCGACGGTCGGCAGGACCTCGGTCTCAGTCCCCGAGGACCGCCCGCAGGAACTCCTGCGTGCGCTCGTGGGTGGGCGAGGTGAACATCGTCTCGGGGTCGGCCTCCTCGACGATGCGGCCGTGGTCGAACATGAGCACGCGGTTGGACACGTCGCGGGCGAACTGCATCTCGTGCGTGACGATGAGCATGGTGATGTCGGTGGTCTCGGCGACCTCGCGCAGCACGCCGAGTACGTCGGCGACGAT
Organism: Cellulosimicrobium composti; assembly: GCF_010287905.1. Taxonomy (NCBI): domain Bacteria; kingdom Bacillati; phylum Actinomycetota; class Actinomycetes; order Micrococcales; family Promicromonosporaceae; genus Cellulosimicrobium; species Cellulosimicrobium composti. The sequence goes on along the minus strand of NZ_JAAFAN010000002.1, from coordinate 92,144 downwards.
CTCCGGGTCGAGCGCGGACGTCACCTCGTCGAGCAGGAGGATCTCCGGGTCCATCGCGAGGGCGCGCGCGATCGCGACGCGCTGCTGCTGGCCGCCGGAGAGCTGCGTGCACCGCGCGTCGCGCTTGTCCGCGAGCCCGACCTGGTCGAGCAGCTCCTCCGCGCGGACCGTGGCCTGCGCCCGGGTCAGCCCGAGCACGTGCATCGGCGCCTCGATGATGTTCTCCAGCACGGACATGTTGGGGAACAGGTTGAACTGCTGGAACACCATCCCCACGCGCCGTCGCACGGCGCGGCGCCGCTTCTCCGGCACCTCGACCCGCTTCCCGCCGCGGATCTCGTGGGTGTACGGGTCGCCGTCGACGAGGATGATCCCGCCGTCCGCCTCCTCGAGCGTCATGAGGAGGCGCAGGATCGTCGTCTTCCCCGACCCGGACGGGCCGATGAGGGTGACGCGGTCGCCCTTCGCGACGCTGAAGTCGAGCCCGTCGAGCACGGTGTTGTCGCCGAAGCGCTTGACGACGCCCTGGAACTCGATGGCGGGCACGGCGCCCTGGACGGTGGTGGTCGCCCGCGCGGGCGCGGGCGCGGTGCCCGACGGCGCGGCGTCGCGGGGTGCGGTGGTCTCAGGCAAGGCGGTTCTCCAATCGGCGGACGAGGAGCGACGTCGGGTAGCTCGCCAGGAGGAAGAGCAGCCCGACCATCGTCAGCGCCTCGGTGTAGACGAACGTGCGGCCCCCGAACTGCTGCGCGGCCGTGAACATCTCCACGACGCTGATCGCGAAGAGGTAGGGCGTCTCCTTGAACATGGAGATCGCGTAGTTGCCCAGGCCGGGCAGCGTCTTGCGGATCGCCTGCGGCAGGACGACCGCGCGCCACACGCGCGTGCGCGGCAGGTCGAGCGCCTTGGCGGCCTCCCACTGGCCGCGCGGGACGGCGTCGATCCCCGCCCGGTACACCTCGGACATGTACGTCGCGTAGTGCACGCCCAGCACGACGCACCCGACCACGAGGGCCGGGACGCTCGGCAGCATGAGGTAGACGAACACGAGCTGCACGAGCAGCGGCGTCGACCGGACGAACTCGACCGCGAGGCCCACGGGCGCGGTGACCCACCGGCTGCGCGAGCGCCGCACGAGCGCGACGAGCAGGCCGAGGACGGCGGCGATCGCCGTGCCGACGACCGTCGCGAGCAGGGTGATGCGGAACCCCTCGAGGATCGGGGGCAGCGCCTCGGCGGCGCGCTGCCAGCTCCAGACGTCGTTCACGCGGCGCCTCCCCTCGTCGTGGCCGGGACGGGCGCGACGCGCAGCACCTCGCGCAGCGAGGGCCCGCTGCCGAGCCGGTTCTTCGCGCGCACCTCGAGCGCGTTCATGCCGAGCGTCAGCGCGTACGCGAGCGCGAAGTACACGAGCAGGCCCACGGTGTAGGAGAAGAAGGTGTCCTGCGTGCTGCGGCGCAGCTGCTCGATGAAGTAGTTGACGTCGTGCAGCAGGATGTAGGTCGCCAGCGCGGAGCCCTTGAGGAGCTGGATGAGCAGGTTCGTGAGCATGGGGATCATGAGGGCCCACGCCTGCGGCAGGATCACGCGGCGCAGGCGGTGCACGGGGCCGAGGTCGAGCGCGGTCGCGGCCTCCCACTGGCCCTGCGGCACGGCGTTGATCGACCCGCGCACCACCTCGGCGCCGTACGCGCCGTAGTTGAGGCCGAGCGCGAGGATGCCGCACGCGAGCGACTCCATGCGGAAGCCGAAGACGGGCAGGACGTAGAAGAGCCAGAAGAGCTGGACGACGAGCGACGTCCCGCGGAAGAACTCGACGACGAACCGCGACGGTCCGCGCACCCACAGGCTCCCGGCCCGCGAGCCGAGGCCCAGGAGCAGGGCGAGGACGAGGGCGAGCGCCGCACCCCCCAGCGTGAGCTGGAGGGTGACGACGACGCCCTCGCCGAGCCGTGGCAGCGCGTCACGGAGCGTGCTGAGGTTGTCGGACACGCGGGGACCTCAGGAGTCCGAGCCGAGCTCCGGCGCGAGCTCGGTGGCGAGCGCGTCGAGGTCGCCCTCGCACAGCTTCTCCGTGGTCAGGCCCTCGACGGGGCGCTCGGCCGCGGTGAACCCGAACTCCCCGACGATGTCGAGGTAGCGGTCCTCGTCGGCGACGATCTCGGCGAGCTTCTCGTTGTACGCCTCGAGCAGGTCGGTGTCGCTCGTGCGGAAGACGGTGCCGCCCGCGCCGATCTGCGGGACGCCGTCGATCTCGGCCACGAAGGACTCCGTGACCTCGACGGGCGCGTCGGTGCTGTCGGCGAGGTGGTTGAGCGAGATGCCGGTGAGCGCGAACGCGTCGGCGCGGCCGGCGACGACGGCGTCGAGGCCGTCCTGGGGCGTGCCGACCTCGAGGTTGTCGATGCCGAGCTGGCGCGCGTAGTCGCCCTCGATCGCGCCGGTCATGGTGGCGAGCGTGATGCCCGCGTCGGCGGCGGACTGCATGTCCGTGAGCCCGTCGGGGTTGCCCTCGGGCGTCATGAACGCCGTGGTGTACATGAACTCGGGCTCGCTGAACGCGGCCTGCGCGCAGCGGTCGGGCAGGATCGACATGCCCGCGCTGACGGCGTCGAAGCGGTTGGCCGTGAGGCCGGGGATGAGCGAGCCGAACTCCGTGTTCACGCCCTCGACCGTGTCGATGCCGAGCTCGGCGAAGATCTCGCGGTGCAGGGCGACCGTCGCGCCCGTGAGCTCGCCGCCGTCCTCGTAGCTGTAGGGGGCCTCGCCGGCGAAGCCGACGGTGATGGTCCCGCGGTCCTGCAGCGTCTCGAGCGCGCTCCCGCCGGAGGTCTCGCTCGTGCTCCCGCCCCCGCCGTCGACGCTCGTGCAGGCCGCGGTCGCGGCGAGGAGGAGGACGGCGCCCGAGCCCAGGAGGGCGCGGTGCCGGGTCGCGGTGGTTCGCGTGGAAGTCATGGTTCCCTTCGTGGCCGCCGACGCCGGGGCGCGGGCGGTCATGGCTGGTTGGACGGTCGTCCACGCTAACGCGCTGTCGACCGTTCGACAATCCGATGTTCCTACTGTCAGATTGTCTACAATCGACGTCGCGGGCGTGATCCGGCCGATCGGGCGCCGGGTACGGGCCGCAGACAGGGGATGATGTGATACCGGATCGTGACCTCGATCGACCGTTCGACGACCTCGGAGGAGAGCCGATGAGCCCGGCCTCGCGCGCACCGCTCACCGCACCGTTCCTCTCGCCGGTGACCCGTCCGTCGACGGTGGACCTCATCGCCCGGGAGCTGCGCGACGCGATCTACTCCGGCGCGCTGCGCGTCGGGTCGCCGATCCGCGAGGTGGAGATCGCCGGCCAGCTCGGCGTGAGCCGCGGCCCGTTCCGCGAGGCCGCGCAGCGGCTCGTGCAGGAGGGGCTGCTCACCGCGACGCCGGGGCGCGGCCTGAGCGTCGTGACCATCGGCCGCGAGCGCATCCCCGCCCTGTACGCCGCGCGCACGAGCGTCGAGACGACCGCGGCGCGCCTCGCCGTGGCGACCGCGTCCGCCGCGGACGTCGCCGCCGTCCGCACCGCCTACCGCGCGCTCGTCGAGGCGGGCGACTCGCAGGACGCGCGCCGCATCGGGGACGCCGACCTCAACCTGCACTGGGCGCTCGTCGCCGCGAGCGGCAACCCCTGGCTCCTGCGGTGGATGACGACGCTCATCGTCGAGGTGCGCGTCGCGAGCTTCACGGTGAGCGACGAGTACGCCGTGCGCGCCGACTCGGCCGCGTCGCACGAGGAGATCGTCCTGCGGCTCGAGGAGCGCGACGCCGACGCGCTCGTCGCCGCGCTCACGACGAACCTCACGGAGGCCGTCGCGCGGCTCACCGCGCCGCAGGAGGCGGACGTCGAGACGCTCGAGGAGCCGCACCCGGTGCCGCCGCCGCGGCTCGACCCGATCGAGCCGTCGGGGCTGATCTGACGCTCAGCGTCGTGCGTCGACCACCCGGAAGCGCAGCCCGGTCGACGACGTGCACCACTCCCCCGGCTCACGGACCCAGCCGTCCCCGGGCACCGGGGCGAACGTGTCGCCCTCGACGACGGCGTCGATCTCGGTGATCACGCACCGGTCCGCGACGGCGAGCGTCGCCGCGTAGAGCTGCGCCCCGCCGATCACCCACACCTCGTCCGACCCGGCGTCTCGCGCCGCCGCGCGGGCGACCGCGAGCGCCGCGTCGACCGTCCCCGCCACGCGCACGGGGGCGCCGGCCCCGTCGGCCGCGGGACCGCCGTCGGGCGACCACGCCTCCTGACGCGTCACGACGACGTTCGTGCGCCCCGGCAGCGGCCGGAACCGGGGCGGGAGCGAGTCCCACGTGCGACGCCCCATCACCACGGGGTGCCCGGACGTGAGCCGGCGGAAGTGCGCGAGGTCCTCGGGCAGGTGCCACGGCATGGTGCCGCCCGCGCCGATGACGGGCCGTCCGGCGCCGTCGCGCGCCTGGGCCCAGACGAGTCCGAGCATCAGACGGCGATCGGGGCCTTGATCGTCGGGTGGTGCTGGTACCCGACGACCTCGATGTCCTCGTACTCGTACGCGTCGATCGAGTCGCGCGGGGCGAGGCGCAGCGTCGGGTAGGGGTACGGCTCGCGCGTGAGCTGCTCGCGCACCTGCTCGACGTGGTTGTCGTAGATGTGGACGTCCCCGCCGGTCCACACGAAGTCGCCGACCTCGAGCCCCGTCTGCGCGGCGACCATGTGCACGAGCAGCGCGTACGACGCGATGTTGAACGGCACGCCGAGGAACAGGTCGGCCGAGCGCTGGTAGAGCTGGCACGAGAGCCTGCCGTCGGCGACGTAGAACTGGAAGAGCGCGTGGCACGGCGGCAGCGCCATGTCCTCGATCTCCGCGACGTTCCACGCGGAGACGATGTGCCGCCGCGAGTCGGGGTTGGCGCGGATCTGCTCGATCACCCGGGCGACCTGGTCCACGTGGCGGCCGTCCGGTGTCGGCCACGAGCGCCACTGGACGCCGTAGACCGGTCCGAGCTCGCCGTCCGCGTCCGCCCACTCGTCCCAGATGGTCACGCCGCGCTCCTGGAGCCAGCGCACGTTCGAGTCGCCGCGCAGGAACCACAGCAGCTCGTACGCGATCGACTTGAGGTGCACGCGCTTGGTCGTGATCAGCGGGAACCCCTGCGACAGGTCGAACCGGATCTGCCGGCCGAACACGCTGCGCGTGCCCGTCCCCGTCCGGTCACCCTTGTGCGTCCCGTGCTCCAGGACGTCGCGCAGGAGGTCCTCGTACGGGGTCGGGACGACGGCCGCGGGGGTGCCCGACGGCGCGGGCTCGCCGGTGCTCAGCGGTGCGGTCGGGGCGGAGGTCGCGTCGAGTGCCACGCGCGCCAGTCTAGGCACCGCGGTCGGTCGCGGCTCGCGACGCTCAGCGGTCCTGGCCGTCGGGCGTCGGCGCGTAGTCGCGGTGGCCCGCGACCAGGGCCGGGGGCACGGCGTCGGCGAGGCGGCGCAGGTCGTCCGCGGTGAGCTCGAGGCTCGCGGCCGCGGCGTTCTCGTCGAGCCGCTCGCGACGGCGCGTCCCCGGGATGGGCACCGCGCCCTGCGCGACGACCCATGCGAGCGCGACCTGGGCCTCGGTCGCGCCCTTCTCCGCCGCGATCTCGCGCACGCGGTCCGCGAGCCGCAGGTTCGCGGCGAACGCGTCGGGCTGGAACCGCGGCAGGCCGCGGCGCGCGTCGTCGGGCGCGAGGTCGTCGAGGCTGCGCACGCTGCTCGTGAGCACGCCGCGCCCGAGCGGGGAGAACGCGACGAGGCCGATGCCGAGCTCGTCCATGACGACCTTCTCGCCGTTGCGCAGCACGTCCGGGGAGAACAGCGAGAGCTCCGACTGCACGGCCGCGAGCGGGTGGACGGCGTGCGCGCGCCGGATCGTGTCGACCGACACCTCGGAGAGGCCGAGGTGGCGCACCTTCCCGGCCGCGACGAGCTCGGCCATCGCGCCGACGGACTCCTCGATCGGCACGGCCGGGTCGGCGCGGTGGAGGTAGTAGAGGTCGATGACGTCGGTGCCGAGGTGGCGCAGCGACCGGTCGGCGGCCCGGCGGATGTACTCGGGCGTGCCGTTGCGGCCGTGGACCGTGCCGTCGTCGTCGGTCTCGGCCGACGCCTTCGTCGCGAGCACGACCTCGTCGCGACGGTCGCCGAGCGCCCGGCCGAGCAGCTTCTCGTTCTCGAACGGCCCGTACGCCTCGGCGGTGTCGACGAAGGTCACGCCCGCGTCGACGGCGTGCCGGAGCGTCGCGACGGCCTCGGCCTCGTCCGTCGGCCCGTAGAACGCGCTCATGCCCATCGCGCCGAGGCCGACCGCGGACACGCGCAGGCCGTCGCCGAGCGGGACGACCGGGGGTCGCGCGGCGGGGCGGACCCCGGCGGGTCGGGTCGTGGGGGTCGTCATCGGGGGTCCTCCTGGTCCGGTGCGGTGACCGCGCGGTAGGACGCGATCTTGGCGTCGAGCGCCGCGAGGTGGCGCCGCGTGCGCTCCAGCGCCGCGAGCACGCGCTCGCGGTGCCGCTCGAGCACGACGAGGCGCTCGGCCTCGGTGCCCGCGCGGCGGCTCAGGTCCGCCATGACGCGCACGTCGGCGATCGACATGCCCGTCTCGCGCAGCATGACGAGACCGGCGAGCCACGCCAGGTCGTGCGCGCCGTAGCGCCGCCGCCCGCCGCCGTCGCGCGGCGCGGGGTCGAGGAGGAGGCCCTCCTTCTCGTAGTAGCGCAGCGTGTCGACGCTCAGGCCGACGGCACGGGCGGCGTCCCCGATGGCGAGGCCCTCGGGTGGCACGTCGGCGGGCGGTACGGGGATCAGCGGGTCGGGCATGCCTCGAGCATCCGACCTGGAGCGCGCTCCAGGTCAAGGGCGCCCGTGCGTGACGCACCTCATGTCACGGGACGCCGGGGCGGCCGGTCGAGAGGGTGAGGCACCCGCGAGGGCGCCGAGCGGGTGCGACGCACAGGAGGCAGTGATGGAACGCATCGTCGTCGTCGGCGGGGGCTACGCCGGGTTCACGGCGGCCCGGGAGCTCGAGAAGCGCCTACGGCGCGAGCTGCGCCGCGGCGAGGTCGAGGTCGTCCTCGTGGACCCGCGCCCGTACATGACGTACCAGCCGTTCCTGCCCGAGGTCGTCGCCGGTTCCGTCGAGGCGCGGCACGCCGCCGTCGCGCACCGCAGCCACCTGCGCCGCACGCGCCTGCTCGACGGGACGGTCGAGCGCGTGGACCACGCGCGGCACGTCGTCGTCGTGCGCCCGCGCTCGGGCGAGCCGTACGACCTGACGTACGACACCGTCGTCGTCACGGCCGGCGCGGTGACGCGCGTGTTCCCCGTGCCCGGCGTCGCCGAGCACGCGATCGGCATGAAGCACGTCGAGGAGGCCGTCGCGATCCGCGACCGGCTCCTCACCTCGTTCGACCGGGCGGCGAGCCTCCCGGCCGGGCCGGAGCGCGAGCGGCTGCTCACCGTGACGTTCGTCGGCGGCGGCTTCTCCGGCGTCGAGGGGTTCGCCGAGCTGCTGTCGCTCGCGCACGACCTCACGCGCGTCTACCCCGAGATCGACCCGGCGGAGCTACGGTTCCACCTCGTCGAGCGCAACCCGCGCATCCTGCCGGAGGTCACCGAGCGGCCGGGGCGGTGGGTCGTGCGCGAGCTCGAGCGCCGCGGCGCTCACGTGCACCTGGAGGCCGGGCTGGTGTCCGCCGAGGGCGGCGTCGTCACGCTGTCGACCGGGGAGTCGTTCGCGTCCGGCCTGCTCGTCTGGACCGCGGGGAACGCCGCGAACCCCGTCGTCGCGACGCACACGGACCTGCCCGTGGACGCGCGCGGCTACCTCGTCACGCGGCCGGACCTGCGGGTCGGCACGGTGGACGACACCGTGCCCGACGCGTGGGCCGCCGGCGACGGCGCGGCCGTGCCGGACCTCGCCCTGCCGGCCCCGGGCGCGCTGACCGTCCCGAACGCGCAGCACGCCGTGCGCCAGGGACGCCGCCTCGCCAAGAACCTCGTCGCGGCGCGGCGCGGGCGCCCGACCCGGCCCTACGTGCACGGGAGCCTCGGGGTGGTGGCGACGCTCGGGCTCGGCTCGGGGGTCTTCCAGTACCACCGGGTCGTCGTGCGGGGGCGGCTCGCGTGGCTCATGCACCGCGGCTACCACGTCCTCGCGATCCCGACGTGGGAGCGCACGGTCCGCGTCCTCGCGGTCTGGTCCACCGCCGCGCTGTTCGGGCGCGACGTCGTCTCGCTCGCCGAGGTGCAGCGGCCCCGCGACGCGTTCGTCGCCGGCGCGACGGCGGCGGGTGCGACGGCGGGCGCCCGGCGCGTCACCGGGCCCTCGGGCCCGACCGACCGGTCCGCCACCGAGCCCGCGGCCGCCTCACGGCGCGCGGAGCAGCCCGCCGCGACGGACCCCGTCCGCGCGGCCTGAGACCGCCGTCCGGGCCCGCCGGCCCGCCCCGACCGGCGGGCCCGGGCGGCTACGCGTCGTGGGCGACGAACGCCGCCCACGTCGTGGGTCCGCGCAGCGCGTCCCCGCGCGGGACGAGGGAGTCCTCCACGAGGCGCGCGCCGAAGTAGCGGGCGAGCGGGTCCGTGACGACGTCGCGCGCGTCGCGCCACGAGGCGAGGACGTCGCGCAGGAACGCGTCGAGGCGCACGCGCTCCGGGCCGGCGAGGTCGACGACCTCCCGCCGCGGCTCCCCCGTCGCCGTGCCGGCCACCACCGCCGCGACGTCGGCCGCCGCGACGGGCTGGAAGGCGACCGGCGGCACCCGCACGGCGCCGTCGACCGTGAGGTGGTCCGCGATCGTGCCGACGAACTCGAAGAACTGGGTGGCCCGCACGACCGTCCACGCGACGCCCGCCGCACGGACGAGCTCCTCCTGCGCGCGCTTCGCGCGGAAGAACCCGGCGTCGGTCCGGTCCACGGCGACGATCGAGAGCACCACGTGGTGCCGGACGCCGGCGCGCGCCCCGGCGTCGAGCAGCGTGCGCGTGCCCGTGGTGAAGAAGCGCAGCACCTCCTCGTCCACGTACGTCGACGGCCGCGACACGTCCACGACGACGTCCGCACCGGCGAGCGCCGCGTCGACCCCGGCGCCCGTCCGCAGGTCCGCCCCCGTGGCCCGCGCGAGGGGCACGGCCTCGTGCCCGTCCGCGCGCAGCCCCGCGACGACCCGGCGACCGATGCGGCCCGTGCCGCCCGCGACGACGATCCTCATGCGTCCGATCCTCCCCCGGCCGCGCACCACGGGGAATCCCCGGGGCGCGGCGCGCGTTGGGGCGGACGACCGACCGGTGGGCGACGAGCGCACCGGCACCGCACGAGTGCGAGGATCGACGCATGACCACCGAGCCGACCACCACGACCCCGCTGACCGGCACCGACGAGATCGCCCCGTCGTCGCCGTCGCCCACGGACCCCCTGTGGGTCGAGCGGACGGGCGTCCGGACGTACACGGGCTACTCCGCCCGCGGCGCGCAGGTGCTCATCGGGCCCGCGAGCGAGGGGGCCGTGTTCACGCCGGGCGAGCTGCTGAAGATCGCGCTCGCCGCGTGCGCCGGCATGAGCTCGGACCGCACGTTCGCGCGCCGGCTCGGCGACGACTACGCGGTGACGATCCACGCCGAGGGCGTCAAGGACCTGCCGGAGGACCGCTACCCGGAGATCACCGAGCGGTTCGAGATCGACCTGTCCTCGCTCGACGACGAGGCGCGCGAGCGGCTGCTCACGGTCGCCGAGCGGGCGATCGAGAAGACCTGCACAGTGGGACGGACGATCAAGGCGGGCGCGACCGTGCGGACGGTGTTCCAGCAGCCGGGCGGCAGCGTCGAGTGACGACCGGGCCGCGAGGCCCGACACGGGAGGCGAGATGGCGCACGAGCAGCCGTCCGGCACGCCGGACCACGGGACGCCGGAACGGTCGCGGCCGGGCGCCGTCGAGCGGCGGGGCCGCCGCGGGCTGCGTGCACCGCAGGACGCCCCCGTCGACACGACGGACTGGACCGCCTACCGGCCCACGCCGCTCCTCGACGCGGCGCTCGACAAGGCCGTGACCATCCCGTCGCACGCGATCCGCGCCCACGTCGACTCCGTGCGTCGGCGCAACCCCGAGGCGAGCCCCGCGCAGATCGTCCGGATCCTCGAGCGCGAGTACCTGCTCGTGATCCAGACCGCGGGCGGCGCCGTGGGTGCCGCGGCCGCGATCCCGTCGGTCGGCACGGGCGTCGGAATCGCGCTGACGTCGAGCGACGTCGCGACGTTCTTCGCGTCCTCGGCGGCGTTCGCGCTCGCGGTCGCCGACGTGCACGGCATCGCCGTGGACGACGTCGCGCGGCGCCGGGCGCTGCTCCTCGCGACCGTGCTGGGCGAGAAGGGCGCGCGCGACGTCGAGCGCGCGACGCAGGGCTCGGGCCTCGCGTGGGGCAAGGTGCTGCTCACGAGCATGCCCGCCGGGACGCTCGTCAAGGTCAACAAGGCGCTCGGCAACCGGTTCCTGCGCACGCAGCTCGCGAAGCAGTCCGGCCTCGCGATCGGGCGCCTCGTGCCGTTCGGCGTGGGGGCGGTCGTCGGCGTCGCGGGGGCGCGGGCCCTCGGGCACGGCGTCATCGCGCAGTCCCGGCGCGCGTTCGGCCCGCCGCCGTCCGTGTTCGGGCGGCTGCTCGAGGTCGTGGAGGCGCCCACGCAGGACGCGCCACCGCAGCTCGTGCCCGTGACCGACGACGCGGCCCGGCCCCGCCGGCGCCGCCGCCTCCTGCCCGGGCGCGGTCGGCGGGACCACTCGCCGGCCCGCGACGCCGAGTGACGTCGCGCGGCGTGCGGCGCGTCGCCGTCGCGCGCGAGCTCGGCGTCGACGCGAGCGTCGCGTTCGCCTGGGTCGCCGACCCGCGCACGCACCCGCGCTGGATCCCGCTGACCGTCATGGCCACCCCCGCCGCCCGCGGCCCCGAGGTGGGCGACCGCTTCACCATGGTCAGCGGGCCGCGCGTCGGACGCACCGGCCGCGGGTTCCCCGACCGGATGGTGGTCGAGTCGCTCGACCGCCCGTCCGTCGCGGCGGGGCGCACCGGGAGCACGCGCGTGCGCAAGCTCGGCCCGGCGCTGCTCGGGGAGGCGGGGTTCGACGTCGTGCCGCTCGGCCGCGACCGCTGCCGCGTCGTGTGGTGGGAGGAGGCGTACCTCGCCGGGCCGCTCCCCCGCGGCGTCACCGCGCCCCTGGTGGGGCTCGCCCTGCGCGCGATGATGCACGTCTCGCTGCGCCGCCTCGGAGGGCGGCTGACGGCGCACCGCTGAGCCGTGCGCGAGGTCGGCAGGTTCGGCCGACCTCGGCACTCGCTGGCGAGATCGGCGGTCCGGAGTGCCGATCTGGCCAGGGAGTGCCGATCTCGCGGCCCGGTGGGGTCAGGTGGTCGGCTCGTCCTCGACGGGGGCGTCCGCGACGGTCGGGCCCGCCAGGATGAGGTAGAGCTCGCGGCGCGTGCGCTCCAGGAGCTCGACGGCGGCCTTCGCCTCGGCGTCGGTGCCCGTGCGGGCGACCTGGTGGACCGCCGCGGCGACCGCCTCGACGGCTGCGCGCAGCTCACGCCGCGAGCGCCCGCCGCGACCTGCCGCGTCGGCGAACGGGTCGCCGAGCTCGGCCGCGTGCTCCGCGACGTACGCGGTGCCCGCCTCGGTGAGCGTCGCGAGACGACGCCCGCCGTCGGCCGAGAGCTCGACGAGCCCCTCGTCCTGGAGCAGGTTCAGGGCCGGGTAGACCGCGCCCGGGCTCGGGCGCCACTGGCCCTCGCTGCGCTCGGCGATCTCCTGGATGACCTGGTAGCCGTGCATGGGCTGCTCGGCGAGGAGCAGCAGGACGGCGGCGCGGACGTCGCCGCGCCCGGCGCGCCCGGGGCCGCGACCGCGGCCCCCGTGACGACGACCGCCGTGACCCGGTCCGAAGCCGGGCCCGCCGGGGCCGAATCCCGGTCCGCCCGGACCGAAGCCGGGCCCGCCCGGGCCGAAGCCCCGACCGCCGTCGGCGGGACCGCCGAACCCGCGGCCTCCGCCGCGGCGTGCGCCGCCACGGCCGCGGGGGCCGTCGCCGCGGAACCAGGCCGCGTCGTCGGGCACGGGCGGGAAGCCGTCGCGACGGCGACGGCCGGGCCGCGGCCCGGGGCGCTCGCCGAACGGCTGGGACGTGTTCTGGGTGATGTCCGGGGTCCTGCCCCGGTGCTGGCGTGCGTAGCTCATGGGATGTGTCTCCTGTGGTTCGTGGGGCTCCGGGTGATCCGCGGAGCGGTGGCGGGCCGTTCCGGCCTCGCGACGGTCGCGAGCAGCTTCTCAGGCTCAGCGATACGCTAACGATATATCGATAGACTATCGCTGTCAACCCCTTGGTGGGAGCGCGTCGTCCCGAGCCGCGCGCGGGCCACGGACGTACGCTGGCATCCAGCAGCCACCCGGCAGCACCTCAGCACCACCGGACGCCACCCCCGTCCGGCCACCACCCGGGTCGCACCACCCCGGCCGGCCCGGCTCCCGCAAGGAGGCGGCGATGCGCCCAGGCCAGCCCCGGCACTACCTCATGTGCCGGCCGACGTACTTCACCGTCAGCTACGAGATCAACCCGTGGATGGACCGGCGGACCCCGGTCGACACCCCGCTCGCCGTCGCCCAGTGGGAACGGCTCCGCGACACCTACCGCGACCTCGGGCACGTCGTCGAGACGATCGAGCCCGTCGCGGGGCTGCCGGACATGGTCTACGCCGCCAACGGCGCGACCGTCGTCGACGGGCTCGTGTACTCCGCGCGCTTCACGCACCCCGAGCGCGCACCCGAGGGCCCCGCCTACCTCAAGTGGTTCGCCGACCACGGGTACGTGACCCACCTCGCCGAGCACGTCAACGAGGGCGAGGGCGACCTCCTCGTCGCCGGTGACGTCGTCCTCGCCGGCACCGGCTTCCGCACCGACCGCGCCGCGCACGCCGAGGCCGCCGCGCTGTGGGACCGCGAGGTCGTCACGCTCGAGCTCGTCGACCCGCGCTTCTACCACCTCGACACCGCGCTCACCGTGCTGCGCGGGAACGACGGCGGCGCCCCGCCCGACGGCGCGCACCCCGCCCTCGCCGGGGGCGGCGTCGACGTCGCGTACTTCCCGCCCGCGTTCTCGCCCGCCGCGCAGGAGGTCCTGCGCGAGCGCTTCCCCGACGCGCTCCTCGCGACCGAGGAGGACGCCGTCGTGCTCGGGCTCAACGCCGTGAGCGACGGCACGCACGTGGTCCACGCCCCGCGGGCCGAGCGGTTCGCCGCCGCGCTGCGCGAGCGTGGCTACGAGACCCTCGGCGTCGACACGTCCGAGCTGCTGCGCGGCGGCGGCGGGGCCAAGTGCTGCACGCTCGAGATCCGCGAGCCGGCGGGCGCGCGCGCCGCGCACCCCGGGAGCACGTCGTGACCGCGCAGGACGTCCGCCCGGTCGCCGGACCGGCGGACGGGACGCCGCGCGACGCGCTCGCGCACAACTACCACCCGCTGCCCGTGACGGTCGCGACCGCCGAGGGGTCGTGGGTCACCGACGTCGAGGGGCGGCGGTACCTCGACCTCCTCGCGGGCTACTCGGCGCTCAACTTCGGGCACCGCCACCCCGCGCTCGTCGAGGCGGCCACGCGCCAGCTCGGGCGCGTCACCCTCACGTCGCGCGCGTTCGACCACGACCTCCTGCACCCGTTCGTCCGCGCGCTCGCCGCGCTCGTCGGGCCGCTGACCACCGGCGGCGACGCCTCGCTCGTGCTGCCCATGAACACGGGTGCCGAGGCCGTCGAGACCGCGATCAAGACCGCGCGCAAGTGGGGCTACGACGTCAAGGGCGTACGACCGGGCGAGGCGACGGTCGTCGTCGGCTCCGGGAACTTCCACGGCCGCACCACGACGATCGTGTCGTTCTCCGACGACCCCGACGCGCGCCGGGGCTTCGACCCGTACACGCCGGGGTTCCGGGTCGTGCCCTACGGCGACGCCGACGCCGTGGCCGCCGCGATCGACGACACGACGGTCGCGGTGCTCCTGGAGCCCGTGCAGGGCGAGTCGGGCGTCGTCGTGCCACCGGCCGACTACTGGCCGCGCGTGCGGGAGGTCACCGCCGCGCGCGACGTGCTGCTCGTCGCCGACGAGATCCAGTCCGGCCTCGGGCGCGCCGGCACGACGCTCGCGACCGAGACGTGGGGCGTGCGGCCCGACCTCGTCACGCTCGGCAAGGCGCTCGGCGGCGGGATCGTGCCCGTCTCCGCGGTCGTCGGGCGGCGCGACGTGCTCGAGGTGCTCACGCCCGGGACGCACGGCAGCACGTTCGGCGGCAACCCGCTCGCGTGCGCGGTCGGGATCGCGGTCGTCGAGCTGCTGCGCACGGGCGAGCCGCAGCGCCGCGCGCGCGAGCTCGGCGTGCTGTTCCACACGCGTCTGCGCGGCCTCGTGGACGCCGGGCTGCTCGACGCCGTGCGCGGCCTCGGCCTGTGGGCGGGGCTCGACCTCGACCCGGTGCGGGGGACAGGACGCGACCTGTGCGAGGCGCTGCTCGCGCGCGGCGTGCTCGCCAAGGACACGCACGGGTCGACCATCCGGCTCGCTCCCCCGCTGACCGTCTCGGCCGAGGACCTCGAGACCGGCCTGTCCGCCCTGGAGAACGCCCTCACGGACCTCGCGCGGGATCGGTAGAGTCCGGAGGGTGACCACGCCCGAGCCCGCCGCACCCGGTTCCCCCTCCCTCGCGTCGTCCCTCGACGACCTGCGTCGCGCGTACGCCGACCTGCAGTCCCTGGGGCTGCGGCTCGACCTCACGCGCGGCAAGCCGTCCGCCGAGCAGCTCGACCTGTCGGAGGCGCTGCTCGCGCTGCCGGGCGAGGGCGTGCACACCGACGCCGACGGCACCGACGTGCGCAACTACGGCGGCCTCGACGGGCTCCCCCAGCTCCGCCGCATCTTCGCGGAGCTGCTGGGCGTGCCCGTCGAGCAGCTGCTCGCGGCGGGCAACGCGAGCCTCACGCTCATGTACGACACGCTCGCGTACGCGACCCTCTTCGGCGTCCCCGGGTCGGAGCGCCCGTGGGGCCGCGAGGAGACGGTCCGCTGGATCTGCCCCGTCCCCGGGTACGACCGCCACTTCTCCGTGTGCGAGGCCCTCGGCATCGAGATGGTCACCGTGCCCATGACCCCGGACGGCCCCGACGCGGACGCCGTCGCCGGGCTCGTCGCCGACGACCCCACGATCAAGGGCATGTGGGTCGTGCCGACGTACGCGAACCCCGACGGGTCGGTCGTCACCGAGGAGGTCGCGCGCGCCCTCGTCTCGGTGCCCGCCGCCGCGCCCGACTTCCGCATCCTGTGGGACAACGCGTACGCGCTGCACCACCTCACCGACGACGAGGTCACGAGCGCCGACGCGATCTCCCTCGCCGCCGAGGCCGGGCACCCCGACCGCGTGGTCCTCTACGCGTCGACGTCGAAGATCACGTTCGCCGGCGCCGGCGTCGCGTTCCTCGCGTCCTCGCCCGCGAACGTCGCCTGGTACAAGAAGCACCTGTCCGCCCAGTCCATCGGCCCGGACAAGGTCAACCAGCTCCGCCACGCGCTGTTCTTCGGCGACGCGGACGGCGTGCGCGCCCACATGCGCAAGCACCGCGAGATCATCGCGCCCAAGTTCGACGCCGTGACGAGCATCCTCGCCGAGCGCCTCGGCGGCACGGGCGTCGCGTCGTGGACGGAGCCGAAGGGCGGCTACTTCGTGAGCCTCGAGGTCGTGCCCGGCACGGCGTCGCGCGTCGTCGAGCTCGCCAAGGCGGCCGGCATCGCGCTGACGCCCGCGGGAGCGCCGTTCCCCTACGGCAAGGACCCGGAGGACAAGGTCCTGCGCCTCGCGCCGACCCTGCCCCCCATCGAGGAGGTCCGCGTCGCGATGGACGGCGTCGCGACGTGCGTGCTCCTCGCCGCCGCGGAGCACGCCGCGCGCTGACGCACGACCCTCCCGTACCGAGCAGGTGATCGTGGCGCGTCCTGGTTCCCGGACGCGCCAGGACCGCCTGCTCGGCGTGCCGGTGACGCCTGGACGTCCCGCCTCGACCGTCACGGGCAGGACCTGACGAATCGCACTGGTCCCCCGCGCCGTGCGCGGCGCAGGATGGAAGACGTGCACGACCGATGAGTTCCGGCGGTCGGCGCGGTCGGTCGGTGGGTGGCCCGGGAAGCCGGGCGGCTCGTCGGCATCGGCGAACGACCATCCCGCGGAGGGGACATGACCGACACTGCACGCGGCGACCTCGCCGTCGAGGCACGCGGCCTCGTCAAGCACTTCACGGCCGGGAAGTCCGTCACCAAGGCGGTCGACGGCATCGACCTGCTCATCCCCGAGGGCACGGTGTTCGGGGTGCTCGGGCCGAACGGCGCGGGCAAGACGACCGCGGTGCGCATGCTCGCGACGCTCCTGCGACCCGACGCCGGCACGGCGCGCGTCCTGGGCCACGACGTGGTGCACGACGCCGACAAGGTGCGCTCCGTCGTCGGGCTCACCGGGCAGTACGCGTCCGTGGACGAGGACCTCACGGGCACCGAGAACCTCGTGATGCTCGCCCGGCTCTACGGGTTCCTCGGCGGCACGGCGCGCGGGCGCTCGGCCGAGCTCCTGGAGGCGTTCGGCCTCGGCGACGCGGGCGACCGCCAGGTCAAGACGTACTCGGGCGGCATGCGCCGCCGCATCGACCTCGCGGCGAGCCTCGTCATGAGCCCGCGCGTCATCTTCCTCGACGAGCCCACGACCGGGCTCGACCCGCGCAGCCGCAACCAGGTGTGGGACATCGTGCGCGTGCTCGTCGCGGACGGCGCGACCGTGCTGCTCACGACGCAGTACCTCGAGGAGGCGGACCAGCTCGCGGACCGCATCGCCGTGATCGACCACGGCAAGGTCATCGCGGAGGGCACCGCCACCGAGCTCAAGCGCTCGGTCGGCGAGGGCGCGGTGCACGTGCGCCTCGCGGACTCGGCGGACCGGGCCCGCGCGGCCGAGGCCGTCGGGCGGCTCCTCGGGACGGAGATCACGCTCGCGAACGACCCGTACGCGTTCTCCGCCCGCGTGCCGGACGACGGCGCCGCGCACGTCGCGCGCATCCTGCCGACGCTCGGTGACGAGGGCATCGTGGTCCCCGAGTTCACGCTCGGGCAACCGAGCCTCGACGAGGTGTTCCTCGCGCTCACCGGCCAGCCCATGGAGGACGACGAGACGATCGAGGAGGTGGCCTGATGGCCGTCGACCCCACCGCCACCGCCGCGGACCTGCGCGCGCCCGGGGCGAACGCGCTGCGCGCCGCCGTCGCGCTCGAGCACCGGCCCGACCGGCCGTCGCCCGTGTCCGCGACCCTCACCTACACGTGGCGCGCGCTGCTCAAGATCAAGCACGTGCCCGAGCAGCTGTTCGACGTCACGGTGTCCCCGATCATCTTCACGCTGATGTTCACGTACCTGTTCGGCGGCGCGCTCGCCGGCAACGTGCAGGCGTACCTGCAGTTCCTGCTCCCCGGGATCCTCGTGCAGGCGGTCCTCTTCACCACCATCTACACCGGCTACACGATGAACACGGACATCAGCAAGGGCGTCTTCGACCGGTTCCGGTCGCTACCGGTGTGGCGGCCCGCGCCGATCGTCGGGGCGCTGCTGGGCGACACCGTCCGGTACACGATCGCGTCCGTCGTCACACTCGCGCTCGGCCTCGTGCTGGGCTTCCGCCCGCCGGGCGGCGTCGTCGGCGTCGTCCTCGGCATCGTGCTCCTGCTCGTCTTCGCGTTCGCGCTGAGCTGGGTGTTCACGGCCCTGGGCCTCGTCCTGCGCTCCCCGAACGCCGTCATGGGCACGTCGATGCTCGTGCTCATGCCGCTGACGTTCGCGTCGAACATCTTCGTCGACCCGTCGACCATGCCCGTGGTGCTGCAGCGCTTCGTCGACGTCAACCCCGTCACCCACCTCGTGTCCGCGGTGCGCGGGCTCATGGCGGGCGAGCCCGCCACGGACGGCATCCTGTGGGTGCTCGTCGCGTCCGTCGCGCTCACCGCGGTCCTCGCGCCGATCACGATGCGCCTCTACCGCAACCGCAGCTGAGCGCGGTCCGGCCGCGGGCCCGCACCGGGGCACCGCGGCCGGGCACGCAGCGGATGCTCCGGTGCTGGGCGAGGTCAGTCCGCCTCGGGTGACCCCTCGCCGTCGTCGCACTTCTTGGTGACGACCATGACCGGGCACGCGGAGTGGTGCAGCACCGCCTGGCTCGTGGAGCCGAGCAGGAGGCCGCGGAAGCCGCCGCGCCCGCGCGAGCCGACGACGATGAGGTCGGACGCCGTGGAGAACTCCGTGAGCAGCTCGGCCCCCGTGCCGTCGAGCACGATGCGCTTGATCGTGAGACCGGGGTGCTCGGCCTCGTGGCGGTCGATGATGACGTTCAGACCCTCGGTGATGTCCGCGAGCACCTGCTCGTGGTCGATCGACGCGGGCAGCCACGCCAGGAGGCCGGCCCCGGCCCCCACGGGGACGCCGGCGACCGCGACGAGCTCGGCGTCCCACGCCTTCGCCTGGCGGATCGCGTGACGCAGCGCGATCTCGGCGGAGGGGGAGCCGTCGACGCCGACGACGATCCGGCGCAGCGGCGTGACGGGCGGCAGCTCCTGCGGATCGCCCTCCTCCTGCTTGGCGCCCGCACGGAACGGCACGACAACGGTCGGGCAGTGGGCGTGCGCGGGCAGCGCCGAGGACACCGTGCCGAGCAGCCGCTCGGTGAACCCGCCGCGGCCACGCGTGCCGACCACGACGAGCGAGTGCTCGCGCGACATCTCGACGAGCACGCCGGCAGCGTCGCCGGTCGTCACGGTCGCCGTCGTGCGCACGCCGGCGTCCTCCGCGCGCGAGCGGGCCTCCTCGAGGACGGCCCGCGCCCCCTCCTGGATCGCCGAGTCGTCGAGGGCCGCGTAGCCGCCGTCGAGCGACGCGGCGGTGAAGGACGGGAGGGAGTAGGTACACACGACGTGCAGCGGCCACCCGACCTGCAGGGCGTAGGCGGCGGCCCAGTCCAGGGCGTGCAGGCTCGGCGCCGAGCCGTCGACGCCGACGAGGACCGATTCCGTGCGGGTCATGAGCGACTCTCCTCTCGACGGCCCGGTGCCATCGGACGACCAACCTAGCCGAGACCAGCCCGTTCGTCCGTCAGCCTGGAGTCACGAACACGTCAAGAATGCCACGAACCCCGCCCCCTCGCGACGATGCGCGAGGTGACGGGGTTCGTGGAGCCAGCGGCCGGTACGGCCCTGGGAGCGTGGATCAGGCCACGCGGATGAACGTGGGGTTCGACTGCCAGATCTGACGGAACTGGATGGTCTTCCCGGGACGCGGGGCGTCGATCATCATGTTGTCGCCCGCGTAGATGGCGACGTGGCCCGGCGTCCAGATGAGGTCGCCCGGCTGCGCCTGGTCGCGCGACACCTTGGTGCCGACCGAGCCCTGGGCGCCCGAGGTGCGCGGAAGGCTGATGCCGACCTGCGCGTAGACGTAGCTGGTGAAGCCCGAGCAGTCGAAGCCGTCGGGGGTGGTGCCGCCGTACACGTACGGGACGCCCACGTAGCGCGCGGCGATCGACACGATGGTCGAGCCGTAGGCCGAGGCCGGGACGTCGACCGACGCCTCCTGCTGGGCAGGCGCCTCGGACTGGGTGGACTGACGCTCCTGCGAGCGGCTCGTCTGCTGGGTGCGGACCGGCTCGGGGTCCGGCTCCGGCTCCGGCTCGGGAGCCGGGGTCACGGTGACGGGCGCCTGGGCCTGCTCGATGGTGAACGCGGCGTCGGCCGCGACGGTCACGGCGGGAGCGGCCTCGAGGGCCTGGCGGGCCTGCGCCGTCAGGGCGCTGAGGTCGACCGCGTTGAGCTTCCCGGACTCGTTGTCGACGGGAGCGGCGGTCGCCGGGGCGGCGGCGCCGATCATCGAGACGATGAGGCCCGACGAGGCGGCGACGACGGCGGTACGGCGACCGGCGGTCGACATCTGGGTCGACGCGGCCTGGGCGATGGAGCTGAGCGGCGTCACGGGACGCCGCGCCGCGCGGTGGCGGGCGCGAGTCGTGCTCACGGTCACTTGGTGCCTCTCCTGGACGCCTGCGAGGTCAGCTGTCGGGTTCGGGTGGAAGAGTCACCCGGCCCTCCGGACCGAGGTCCGTCGGGCTTCACCCCAAGGGCGCTGTCTCCAGCACCCAAAAATTGGGTCCCCCGTCCCTGTCATCGGGTCGTCGTTGGCCTCTCGCGGTGACAGGGTTAGGCGTTCCGCTCGAGGACTTCACCAGATGGGTCTTCGGATGAAGCAGCACCGACCGTACAGGACCGCCTGGCAAAAGTCACGTTCCCATTACGACACGGGGCGGACGATCCCGTCGTCGCAGGTCAGGGCGTCGCAGGGGCCGGGAGAGCCAGCTCGCCTCGCGCGACGAACAGGTGCCGCGCGACGTCGTCGGGCAGGTCCAGGACGACCGGCGCGCCCTCCCCCCGGACGGTCACCACGCCGTCCCCGGCGGACCGTACGACGAGCGTCCGGCGCGGCAGCACCTCGGCCTGCGCGAGGCGCCGGAGCAGGTCGACGTCGACCTGGATCGGCTCGCCGATGCGCTGCAGGACGACGCGGACCTCGCCCGCGTCGCGACCGCGCTCGACCAGGTACGACGGCAGCGCGACGACGCCGTCGAGGAAGCCGACGGCGGGCGGCTGCTCCCCCAGCTCGGGCAGGCCCGGGATCGGGTTGCCGTACGGGTCGAAGTGCGGGTGGTCGAGCAGACCGAGGAGCCGCTCCTCGACCAGCTCGCTCATGACGTGCTCCCAGCGGCACGCCTCCGTGTGGACGTGCTCCCAGTCGAGCTTGATGACGTCGGTGAGCAGGCGCTCGGCGAGGCGGTGCTTGCGCATGACGCGGGTCGCCTTGGCGTGGCCGGTGGGCGTGAGCTCGAGGTGCCGGTCGCCCGTGACGACGACGAGACCGTCGCGCTCCATGCGCGCCACCGTCTGCGACACCGTGGGACCCGAGTGACCGAGACGCTCCGCGATGCGCGCGCGCAGGGGGACGATGCCCTCCTCGACGAGCTCGTAGATCGTCTTCAGATACATCTCGGTGGTATCGATCAGATCGGTCACGTCACGCTCCCCGTTCGCTCGTCGGCTCCGCGCGCCCGGTCGTCGCTCCCCGCGGGCGCCTGCCCGCACCACGGGCCGCCGGGGACAGTCTATGGCGAACCCGTGACCGGGCCTGGGGGCCGTCCGGGCACACCCGTGGCGCACCCGCGGACACGACTGCCGGCCACGCCCCCGCGCGCGTAGGGTGACCGCGTGCCCGATCCCGCCACCACCCCGATCACCATCCCCGCCGACCTCCTGCCCGCCGACGGCCGCTTCGGCTCCGGGCCGAGCAAGGTCCGCGCGGAGCAGGTCCGCGCCCTGTCCGACGCCGGCACGTCCCTGCTCGGCACGTCGCACCGCCAGGCGCCCGTCCGGTCCGTCGTGCGGCGCGTGCGCGAGGGTCTCGCCGAGCTCTTCTCGCTCCCCGAGGGATACGAGGTCGTGCTCGGCAACGGCGGATCGACGACGTTCTGGGACGTCGCGACCGCGTGCCTCGTGCGGACCAAGGCCCAGCACGCGGCGTTCGGCGAGTTCGGGGCCAAGTTCGCGGCCGCGACGACGGCCGCGCCGTTCCTCGAGGCGTCGCAGGTGATCTCCGCCCCGCCCGGCACCGTCGCCCTCCCCGCACCCGCCGACGACGTCGACGTGCACGCGTGGCCGCACAACGAGACCTCGACCGGGGCCATGGCGCCCGTCGTGCGCGTCCCGGGGTCGCGCGAGCGCGCCGCGCTGACGCTCGTCGACGCCACGTCGGGCGCCGGCGCGCTGCCCGTGGACGTCGCGGAGACCGACGTCTACTACTTCGCCCCCCAGAAGGTCTTCGGGTCGGACGGCGGCCTGTGGCTCGCGCTGTGCTCCCCCGACGCGCTCGCGCGCGCCGAGGAGGTCGAGTCGAGCGGCACGCGCTGGGTCCCGGAGTCCCTCTCGCTGCGCGCCGCCGCGGCGAACTCGCGCCAGGACCAGACGCTCAACACGCCCGCCATCGCGACGCTCGTCATGCTCGCCGAGCAGGTCGAGTGGATCCTCGGCCACGGCGGCCTCGCGTGGGCCGCGGCCCGCTCCGCCGAGTCGGCCGCGCACCTCTACGGCTGGGCCGAGGAGCGCGAGTGGGCGACGCCGTTCGTCGCCGACCCGGCCGAGCGCTCCACCGTGGTGGGCACGATCGACCTCGACGAGACGATCGACGCGACCGCCGTCGTGTCGACGCTGCGCGCCCACGGCGTCCTCGACGTCTTCCCCTACCGCAAGCTCGGCCGCAACCAGCTCCGCGTCGCGATGTTCCCCGCGATCGACCCCGACGACGTCCGCGCCCTCACCGCCTGCGTCGACCACGTCGTGTCCCGCCTCGCCTGACGACGGCGCGGTCCGGGCCACCCCCACACGGCCGGGGCGCCCTCGCGTGCGGCGCGGTCGGGCCACCACCACGGCCAGGGCGCCCTCGCGTGCGGCGCGGTCGGGCCACCACCACGGCCGGGGCACCCTCGCGCGCGACGGCGCGGCCCGGGTCACCACCACGGCCGGGGCGCCCTCGCGTGCTCGGGCTGCCGCGCCGTCACCCCGGTCGGTCGGCCGTCGGTCACGAGCGCGGCTCTACGCCCTTCGCACCCGAGGTCGCCCCGTCCGCTCGGCTGTCGCGTCACGCTGCGTCGGCGCTCGGGACGTCACGGCTGCGTATGGGCTCGGGCAACTGCGAACCAGCGATGACCGCCGAAAGGTTGCGGACCGGCAGTCGGACGTCGATCGGCGACCGCGCTCACCAGGCGCGAGCACCGTGTCGGGCTCGCGAGGCGGCCCACCTCAGCAGGTGACGGGGCAGCGGCGGTCGGGGCGGCCGTGCCGGGTCGTGGTGGGTCTGGCGGGAGCGCCGCGAGGGACGAGCGGCGCGGATGGTAGACCCGGCACGGCCGCCCCGTCCGCCCCCCACGGCCGCCCCCGCGTGACCGCGCGGGCTGTCGCGCACCGGAGGCGAGCGCGACGCGGCTCAGGCCGCGCGGGCGATCTCCTCCGCGTCCTCGACCCCGAGCCGGCGTCGAGTCTCGGCGCGGGCGGAGCGGTGGACGGGGGTCCCGGCGTCGAGGTAGCGCACGACGAGGTGCGGGCGCTGCAGGACGCGGTAGCGGACCTCGAGGCGCCAGTTGCGGACAGCCCACGCGGCGGCGCCGACGGCGACGAGGCCGGCGGTGATGGAGCCGACGCCGATGGCCCAGCGGGGGCCCCACGCCTCGGCGATCCAGCCGACGAGCGGCGAGCCGACGGGCGTCGCGCCGAGGAACACGATCATGTAGAGCGACATGACGCGTCCGCGCATGACCGGGTCGACGGACATCTGGATCGTGGAGTTGGCGGCGGTCATCATCGTGAGCGACGCGAGGCCGACGGGGATGCACGCGAGCGCGAAGCTCGCGTAGGTGGGCATGAGGGCCATGACGCCGGTGGCGACGGCGAACCCGAAGGCGGAGCCGATGACGAGCCGGACGCGCGGCCGTTCGCGCCGCGCGGCGAGCAGGGCGCCGGTGAGGGAGCCGATGGCGAGGACGGACCCGAGGATCCCGTACTCGCCGGGGCCCATGCCGAACTCGACCTTGGCCATCATCGCGGACGTGAGCTGGAAGTTGAGGCCGAACGTGGACACGACGCCGACGACGACCATGATGACGACGATGTCGGTCCGCCGTCGCACGTACCGGATGCCCTCGCGGATCTGGCCCTTCTCGCGGGGCGCGCTGGGGAGCACGTGGAGCTCGCGCGTGCGCATGGAGGCGAGGGCGAGGATGGTCGCGCCGAAGGTCACGCCGTTGATGATGAACAGCCAGCCGGAGCCGACGGCGGCGATGAGCAGGCCGGCGACGCCGGGGCCGACGAGGCGTGCGGCGTTGAACGACGCGCTGTTGAGCCCGACGGCGTTGGACAGCTTGTCGGCGGGGACCATCTCGGCGACGAACGTCTGGCGCACGGGGTTGTCGAAGGCGGTGACGACGCCGAGCAGGCCGGCGAACACGTAGACGTGCCAGAGCTGGACGTGCCCGGAGAGCACGAGCGCGCCGAGGCCGAGCGCGAGCAGTCCCATGGCGCCCTGCGTGGCCATGAGGAGGCGGCGGCGCGGGAGGCGGTCGGCGAGCAGCCCGGCCCACGCGGACAGCGCGAGCACGGGCGCGAACTGGAGCGCGGTGACGACGCCGACGGCGATGCCGGAGCTGTCGGTGAGGTCGCTGAGGACGAGCCAGTCCTGCGCGACGCGCTGCATCCAGGTGCCGACGTTCGCGACGAGCGCGGCGCCGAACCAGATCCGGTAGTTGTGGTGCTTGAGGGAGGAGAACGTCGCGCTCATCGGGCGGCGATCCGGGTCAACAGGTCACTGGCGCGGGCCAAGGTCTCTCTTTCGTCGGGGGTGAGGGAGGACAGCTGCTGCGTGAGCCACGCGTCCCGGCGGCGGCGGGTCTCCTTGACCTCGCGCACGCCGGCGTCGGTGAGGCGGACGACGACCTGGCGGCGGTCGGTGGCGTGCTCGCCCTTCTCGACGAGGCCCATCTCGGCGAGGGCGTTGACGGCGCGGGTCATGCTCGGCGGGCGGACGCGCTCGTGCGCGGCGAGCTCGCCGGGGGACATCGCGCCGTGCTTGTGGAGCACGGTGAGGACGCCGAACTGGCCCTCGGGGAGGTCGGCCTCGCCGCGCTGGGCGCGCAGTCGGCGCGACACGCGCGTGAGGGCGACGCGGAGCTCGCCGCCGAGGGTCGCGGGCCGGCACTGGTTCCGGGTGGGCGCAGTGGGGTCCGCAGCAGGCATATACTTACCTTAACTCATTACCTTGGGTAATGAAAGAGACGCGGGTCACCCCGGGTGGCGCGGGTGGGCGGCCGCGGGCGCCGTCAGGGCACGTAGGCGACGACGACGCGGCCCTCGCCGCGCACGGCGACCGCACCCGTCGCGTGGGGCACGAACACCGACTCGCCGCGTGCCAGGACGGTCCGGACCGACGCACCGTGGTCGGCCCCGGCGAGCGACACGGAGCCGTCGAGGCACAGCACGACGCGCGGGCCGGCGTCGGGCAGGGGCACGGCCTCGTCGCCCGCCACCCGCCCCGCGCGCAGCGCGAACTCCGCGACGGGCGGGCGGTAGGTCGTGAGCCCCGTGCCGTCGTCGACGACCCGCGGGCGGGCGGCGGGCCCGGGCGTGCACGTCGCGCACTCGAGCAGCGCGTCGACGTCGACGAGCTTGCGCGTGAGCCCGGCGCGCAGCACGTTGTCCGAGCTCGCCATGATCTCGACCGCGCACCCGGACAGGTAGGCGTGCACGTGCCCCGACGGGACGAACATCGACTCGCCGGGCGCGAGGGTCACGCGGTTGAGCATGAGCGAGACGACGGCGCCCGGGTCGCCCGGGTGCTGCTCGGCGAGCGCCAGGACCGTCGTGTCCGCGCGGCGCGACGACCGTCCCCGGCCGCCGTCGTCCGGCCCGCGCTCGGCGCGCGCCCGCACGGACGCGACGGTCCGCGCGAGGTCGGCCGCGAGGTCGGGCTCGGAGCGCGCGTGCAGCGCGAGCGTGAACGCCTCGCGGACGCCCGCCTCCGTCGGGCGTGCCTCGAGCGCCGCCCGCATCCGGGCGACGAGCCCGCCGTCGAGCCCGTCGAGCAGCTCGAGGATGCGCCGGGGCCGCCGGAAGCCCGAGAGCCCCTCGAAGCGCGTCAGCGCGACGACCATCTCGGGCTTGTGCTGGTCGTCGTGGAAGCTGCGCAGCGGCGAGTCGCGCGCGACGCCCTCCCGGTTCTCGCGGTTGAACCCTGCGCGCGCGAGGTGCGGGCGCGGGTGCACCTGGAGCGAGAGCGCGCGCTCGGCGGCGAGCACCTTGAGGAGGAACGGGAGGCGCGGGCCGTACTGGTCGAGCACCCGCTGCCCCAGGACCCGCACCGGGTCCGTGCGCACGAGGTCGACGAGCGTGCCCGGACCGGCGCCGGAGGGCGCGCCCTCGCCGGGGCGCAGCGCGCCGTCGGGCACGACGCGCGACGGCGCGAGCGGGTGCGCGCCCATCCAGAGCTCGGCCGCCGGACGGCCGTCCGGTTCCACCCCCAGGAGGCCCTGGATGGCCGACGTCGAGCCCCAGTCGTACGGCTGGACGGTGTTCTCCAGCCGGTAGAACGCGGGCGGACGAGCCGCGGCGGAGACGTCGACCGACGCCGGTGCGCCGGTCGGCTCGCCACGCTCGTCCGCCTCGCTCGTCATGTGCCGAGCCTAGAGGCCCAGGACCTCCCGGATCGGGCCGAGGAGGAAGTAGACGAGGAACATCACCGACGCGACCCACATGAGCGGGTGGATCGCACGGACCTTGCCGAGCGCGAGCTTGATGACGACGAACGCGAGGAAGCCCGCGCCGATGCCGTCCGCGATGGAGTACGTGAACGGCATGACGATGATCGTGAGGAACGCCGGGATGGCGATCTCGACGTTCTTCCACGAGATGCCGGCGATCTGCGTCATCATGAGGAACCCGACGAAGACGAGCGCGGGCGCGGCCGCCTCGTAGGGCACGAGCGCGACGAGCGGCGACAGGAACGTCGCGAGGAGGAACGCGACTCCCGTGACGACGGACGCGAGACCCGTGCGCGCGCCCTCGCCCGCGCCGGTCGTGGACTCGACGAAGCTCGTGTTCGACGACACCGAGCCCGCACCTCCCGCGGCGGCGGCGATCGAGTCGACGACGAGGATGGCGCGCGAGCGCGGCGGGACGCCCTCGGCGTCGTTGAGCCGCGCCTCGGCGCCGACGGCGACCATGGTGCCCATCGTGTCGAAGAAGTCCGCGAGCAGCAGCGAGAACACCAGCAGGATCACGGTGACGGTCGCGATGTTCTGGAACGAGCCCAGGAGCGAGAACTGGCCGAGGAGGCCGAAGTCCGGGACCTGCACGACGCCGTCGAACGTCGGGGCGTTGAGGTTGAAGCCGTTCGGGTTCGAGCCGTCGGGCGCCTTGGCGCCGATGTGGAGGGTGTTCTCCAGCGCGACGGCGAGCGCGGTCGCCGTGAGGATCGCGACGAGCAGCGCGCCCTTGACCTTGCGGACCCACAGCACGATCGTCAGCACGAGGCCGACGACGAACACGAGGATCGGCCACGTGCCGAGGTTGCCGAGCGCGAGGAGCGTGCCGCTGCCCGCGGTGACGAAGCCGGCGTTGACGAGGCCGATGAGCGCGATGAAGAGGCCGATGCCCACGCTGATCGCCGTCTTGAGCTCGACGGGGACCGCGCGGAAGACCGCCTCGCGGAAGCCGGTGAGCACGAGCAGCAGGATGATGAGGCCCTCGATGACCACGAGGCCCATCGCGTCGGCCCACGTGACGCCGGGGAGCGAGGCGATCGAGTACGCGACGACCGCGTTGAGGCCGAGCCCGGCGGCCAGGCCGAGCGGGAAGTTCGCGAACACGCCCATGGCGATCGTCATGACGCCCGCGACGAGCGCGGTGGCCGCCGCGATCTTGCCGAAGTCGGGCGCGTCACCCCCGCCGAGGAACTGGCCGGTGCCGTCCTGGACGGTCCCGATGATCAGCGGGTTCAGCACGACGATGTACGCCATCGCGAAGAACGTGACGAGACCGCCACGGATCTCGGTGCCGATCGTCGAGCCGCGCTCGGTGATCTTGAAGAAGCGGTCGATCGCGCCGGTCGCAGGGGGCGGCGCCTGCTCGTCCTCGTGGACGGAGGTGGGGGTGGACATGGGGAGAATGCTGCCAGAACCGTGTCACCGCCACGTAAACGCCCGCACTCCGGCGTGCGGCGCGCGAGGGCGTCTGCCCACGTCAGGCGGCGCCGACGGCGGCGAGCGGCACCCCGGGTGTGCTCGACACCACGCCCCGCGCGTCGCCGTCGTCCGCGCCCGCGAGCACCGCGTCGCCCGGGCGCGGCGTCCCGTGGCCGTGGCCCAGGTCCTCCGCGGTCGCAAGATCGGTGACGAACCGGGGCGCACCCGTCGCGAGCTGGACGGCGTGGAGCGCGTCGAGGATCGCGCTCGCGCGCTCCCCCGCCGGGCCGTCCGGCACGCCGTGCACGAGGCGGGCCGGCCGCAGGAGGTCGACGACCGCGTGCCCCGGCCGGTGCTCGTCGGGCACCCAGGCGACGGTCGCGCGGACGCCGTCGGCGGCGAGTCCCGCCGCGAGCCGCTCGGCCGTGCCGGCGGGGACGCGCGCCCGTCCCACGACGAGCTCGCCCGGGCCGAGGTGCGGCGCGAGGTCGTCGAGCGCGTCGCGGAGCGCCGCCACGCGCGACGCGCCGTCGAGGCCCGCGCCCGCGCCGACGCACAGGAGGTGTACCCGCGCCCCGGCGACCGCCGTCCGGTCGGTCGTGGGGCGCAGGCGTCCGCTCACGAGGCCCAGCGCGAGGAGTCGGTGGAGCCGCGGCTCGGCGGTGGTCAGGCCGGTGCGGAGCGCGTCGAGCGCGCGGGCGTCCGTGTCGTGGAGGACGACCTCATGACCCGCCGCCGCGAGGCACGCGGCGTGGAGGACGCCCCGACGACCGCATCCCGAGACCGAGACCCGCACGGCGCACCTCCTCCCACCGGTTCCGCACCCTCGGCCGGCCTCAGTAGGCCCCGGATCCGCCGAACACCGCGCGCGCGGTGCGCGCGAGGATGAGGAAGTCGCCGAACATCGTCCAGTTCTCGACGTAGTAGACGTCGAGGCGGACGCTCTCCTCCCACGACAGGTCCGACCGTCCGCCGACCTGCCACAGGCCCGTGAGACCCGGCTTCACGAGGAGCCGCCGGCGGACCTTCTTCTCGTACTTCTGGACCTCGCTCGGCAGCGGCGGCCGCGGACCGACGAGGCTCATGTCGCCGCGCAGGACGTTGAAGAGCTGCGGCAGCTCGTCCAGCGAGTAGCGGCGCAGCACGCGGCCGACGGGCGTGACGCGCGGGTCGTCGCGCATCTTGAACAGCGGCCCCGCGCCCTCGTTGCGCTCGGCGAGCTGCTGGACCTCGCGGTCCGCCCCCACGCGCATCGAGCGGAACTTGTACATGGAGAACGTGCGGCCGTTGCGGCCGACGCGCTCCTGACGGAACAGGACCGGGCCGCGGCTCGTGCACCGGACCGCGAGCGCGACGATCACGAGCACCGGCAGCGCGGCGAGCGTGACGAGGAACGCGCCGGCCCAGTCGACGACCGACTTCACCGCGAACTTCGGCCCGGTGAAGCGCGGGGCGTCCACGTGCAGCAGCGAGACGCTCTCCGCCGGGGTGATGGTGATGCGCGGCCCCGCGACGTCCGCGAGCTCCGCGGTGAGCATGAGGTCGACGCCGTACGGCTCGAGCTCCCAGCCCAGGCGGCGCACGACCTCGGCCGTGATGGCGTCCGATCCGGACACCGCGACGACGTCGGCGCCGACCCGCGTCGCCAC
The DNA here is from genome assembly GCF_010287905.1 of Cellulosimicrobium composti. Classification (NCBI taxonomy): domain Bacteria; kingdom Bacillati; phylum Actinomycetota; class Actinomycetes; order Micrococcales; family Promicromonosporaceae; genus Cellulosimicrobium; species Cellulosimicrobium composti. Next base: position 62,577 of record NZ_JAAFAN010000002.1, on the reverse strand, counting down.
CTCGCCCGCGTGCCGCAGCTCGCCGAGGACGGGGACCCCGCGGATCTCCTCGTCGGCACCGAACCCGCCCGACGGGACGCACACGCCGACGACGCGGTAGCCCGACTCGTCGCGCCCGTTGAGGTCCCGGATGAGGCGCTCGGCCTGGTCGCGGTGCCCGATGGCGAGGACGGCCGAGCGCATGCGGCCGCGCGCACGCTGACCGTGCAGCCACTGACGCCAGGCGTACCGGCCGAGGAGGAGCCCACCCAGGCCGAGGGGGAACGCGAACGCGAGGTAGCCGCGCGCCTCCGGGAACCGGAAGAGGAAGGCGAGCACGGCGAGGATCGCGAAGAGCCGCCACGACCCGTCGAAGACGCGGTGGTACTCGGTGGGCCCGCTGCCCATGACCCGCGGGTCGCGCGACCGGCTCGCGACGAGCGACACCGACCACGCGACGCCGACGAGAAGGCTCAGCACCACGTACGGGACGCGTGCCTCGCGGACGGGCTCGTTGAGGAACTGGTCCCAGCGCAGGAAGTAGGCGACGAGCACGGCGACGACGATCACCGCGGTGTCGGTCAGGGCGAGCCGGCGACGGTACGCGACCTCCCAGCCCTGCGCGGCGAACGCGGCGCGCGCGGCCCGGACCCGGGCGGCGGGAGAGCTGGTGAGAAGGGTGCGCAGGCCACGCCTGGCGTCCTCGGTGACGCTGTGGGACATGCGTCCACCTCCGGTTGGTTCCACACCCTGCATGGCGACTCATCCTAGGGTCGAGAATCGGCGATAACGAGACCTGTTGATGGGTTTCACCCGGGTGAGACGACGCGTCGGTCCGCGCTACCCAGGATGGCCACGACCCGCGGAATCCTGCGGTTCTCGGGCCCAGGTCCGTTGCCCGGGAAAAACATTGGACGGGTGTCCAGATATCGCGTTCTCCGGACGGCGCCCGAGCACCCGCGGAAGCTCTGCGTGCGAAACGCGGCACTGCGTGGAGCGCGAGGACCTGGACAGGTGACCACGTGCGAGAGCCCGCAGCGCGGCGCATGCATCCTAGCGTGCGGTTGCGGGAGGACCCGACGTGTGCTCACACCAGGAGGAGAAGCGACGCAGGTCACAGCCGTGACAACGGGGAGCGGGTGAAAAATCCGGGCCTCGCTACGATGCCCTCGTGCCCTCGTTCGTGACGCTCCTGCTCCACCCCGACCGCCGACGCCCGGACCCCGCGCCGTGGCGCGTCGACCTGCGCGTCGTCATCCTCGTCGGCATGGGGCTCTGGGCGGCCGCGCTCGTCGTGTGCGCGGTCCTGCTCGCCACGGGCGCGCTCGGCCCGCGGGCCGTCGCCACGTGCGCCGCGGGACTCGTGCTCGGCCTCCTCGGGCTGGCGTGGGAACGCCGCAACCGGACCCGTTACCGGGCGACGTCCGACGACTGAGCGTCGTCCCAGGCGGTCCGCGCGAGCACAGCCTCCACGGCCTGAGGCGCGCGCAGGACCTCCTCGACCACGTGCCGCGCGCCGTAGCGGCCCGCCGCGACGGCGAGCCCCGCCGCGAGCCCCGCCGGGTCGGTCGCGTGCACGACCGGGGCCGCGTGCACCTCGCGCTCGACCCACCACGTGACCGCCGCCCCTCCGACGCGCAGGTCGTCGTGCCGCTCCCAGGTGCGCGGCGCGCCGCCCCCGAGGACTTCGACGACCGCGGCCGGCACCCCGACGCGCCGCCCGGGCTCGTCCGGACCGGGCGCGGCGACGGGGACCGTCGCGACGTCGAGGAGGTCGGCGACGTCCTCGACGAGCGCCGGTGACGCCGGGACGACCGGGCGCACAGGAGCCCACATCGGGTCCGGGGCGACCGCGGCGTCGTCCGCGGCCACCACCACGACCGCGCCGCCGCGGAGCGCCGGCACCCGGTCGGGCGCCGGGTCCAGGCGCTCGCCCCGCGCCGCGAGGACGCCGAGCGCGCGCCACAGCGCGACGGCCGCGCGCGCGTCGACCGCCTCCCCGACGGCGGGGAGGTCGTCGAGCACCTCGACCCACGTGTCGCCGTCGAGGTCCGCGAGGTCCCGGACCCCGCCGAGCGCGGACAGCACCTCGTCGTCGAGGCCGGTCACCTCGGGCGGTGCGGGCCGCAGGAACGGGACGGTCGGCGCGTCCTGCGCGAGCGCGAACGGCCCGCCGAGCTCCTCGCGCAGCCACCACGCCGTGTAGGAGAGCGCCGTCGCGGCCGATCCGCCCTCGGCACGGACGGGCGCGAGCAGCGCCTCGCGCGTCTCCCGGTCCGCGGCGACGCGCGCGAGCACCCCGGGCCACGCGTCGTCGGCCACGGCGTCCAGGTCCGCGACCGCGAGCACGTCGCCGACGTAGGCCTCGGGCCCGAGCACCGTCGCCAGGTACGCGAGGTAGCCCGCCCAGTCGGAGAGCCACCCCTCGGGCGCGTGCGGGTCGAGGTCGGGCTCGTCGTCCGCGGACGGCGGCGTGAGGACGTCGCGCACGCGCAGCACCGTGGGCTCGGCGGCCGCCCCCACCGCGCGCAGCACGTCCGCCCCCCAGCGGCTCGCGGCGTCGGCGTCCACCTCGTCGAGGCCGTCGAGCACGTCGCCGGCCCACGTCCCCGCAAGCACGCAGGCGCGCGCGGGCGCCCAGCCGCCGTCCGCCGTCGGGAGCGGCAGCTCGCCCCACCAGAACGGCAGGCCGCCCGGCTCCGCGCCCGTCGCGCGCGCGGACGCGGCGACGAGCGCGAGCAGGCGCTCCACCTCCGCGGCAGGGTCGTCGTCCGCGTCGACCGCGTCGGCAGCGGCGAGGACGCGCTCGCGCACCGCCGCGTCGGCGAGGACGCTGCGCAGGTCCGTCGCGCGCGCCCCGAGCCGCTCGAGCAACGGGTGGGCCGCGCGCGGGTCGACGACACGCAGGCCGAGTCCGGCCACGTCGCGGGCGTCGAGCGCGGCGTCCTGCGCCGCGACGTCGAGCAGCACGAGACCGCGCGCGCCGCGCACCACGCGCCCGTCGACGAGCGGGACGGGCAGCGCACCGAGCGCCTCGACGACCGTCCGGTCGCCCGCGTGCGGCGCGAGCGCCTCGTACAGCGAGCGCCACCGCGCCGGGTCCGCGACGAGCGGGAGCTCGTCCACGACGTCGGCGAGGTCCACGACCTGCGCGCCCAGGGACCGCGCGACGGCGCGCAGCGGCCCGGGGACGTCCACGAGGTGCGCGACGCCGAGGGCGGAGCGCACGCGCGCGTCGCCGACGTCCCCCGCGAGCACGCGCGCCTCCGCGGGCGTGACCAGGCCGTGCGCGGCGGCGCGGCCGCCCTCCCCGACCGCCTCCGGGTCGAGCGCCGCGTCGTCCGGCACCTCGGGCGCGCCGGACGGCTCGTCGGGTGGCGCGTCGAGCGGCAGGAGGGGCGTGCGGGCGAGCGCCGCCTCCGCGGCGTCCCGGACCGCGGCGTCGACCGCGCTCGCCGGGAGACCCGTCGGCACGAGCGCGAGCACGTCGACGCCGCGCGCGGGCGCGAGCGCGCCCAGGAGCTCCGCGTACGCGGCCCCGGCCGCGCGGGCGACGTGCGCCGTCACCGGCCCCGGCGGCACGTGGCGCCGCGCCGGGTCGAGCGGGAACGTCGCGAGCAGCAGCGCCGGGAACGTGAGGCGCTCGTCGGTCGGGGTCGGCGCGTGGAGGACGTCCGGGCCGGCGGGCTCGTGGGGCAGCGCCCACGTGACGGACCACCGGGTCGTCGCACGCTCCTCGACCGGGCGGTCGGCGAGCAGCGCCGGGTCCAGCGCGCCCTCGCGCCGCAGGACCGTCCACCGGTCGTCGACGTCCGCGACCCGGCGCTCGGACCCCGCGGCGTCGACCACGACGACCTCGACGAGCGCGGGCAGCGCGAGCAGCAGGGGGTCGCCCACCGCGTCGAGCTCGGCGCGGACCGCGGCAACGGCGTCCGCGTCGCGCAGCGCGACCTCGACGACCGTGTCGTACCCCTCCGGCACGTCGACGTGCGTGGGGAACGGCAGGCGCAGCACGGGGAGCCGGTCCGCGCGGCGCGCCACCTCGGCCGCGAGGTCGGGCCGGTCGGCGACGACCTCGCGCAGCGCGTCGCGCGTCCGGTCGAGCGAGAGCTCCACGGCGCGGTCGCCCGTGCCGATGCGCACGCGGTCCGCGACCGAGCGGACGGCCGCGAAGCCCACGCCGAACCGGCCGACCGTGCGCGCCGCGCCCCCGGTCCGGGCACCGCCCGTCGCCGACGCCCGCATCGCCACGAGCGACGCGACCCCCGCGGCGTCGAGGGGCTCGCCCGTGTTCGCCGCACGCAGGACCCAGGACCCCGCGTCCGGACCGGTCGTGCCCGACGGCGCGTGCAGGCTCAGGCGCAGCCGTCCGGGGACCCCGGCCCGCGCCGCCGCGTCCGCCGCGTTCTGCGCGAGCTCGACGACGACACGCCCCCGGTACGACCCGTGGGCGTGGTCCTCCTCGGTGTTGGCGTCCTCGCGCAGGCGCGTCGGCGAGGACCGCCACGCCTCCAGGACCGCACGGCGCAGCGCGGCCGTCCCGAAGATGTCGTCCGTCACTCCTGCGGCTCGTCCGGAGCGGCGTCGGCGGCCGGGTCCGCTGCCTCGGCGGAGGCGGGCTGCTCGGCGACGTCGTCCGTGGCCGTCGCCCCGTCGCCCTCGGTCCCGGCGGCGGGGTCGGTGCCGACGGTCACCTCGACCGTCGAGACGACGGACTCGGTCACCGTCACCGTCTCGGCGGCACCCGGCTCGGGCGCCGTCCCGTCCGTGGCATCGCCGGGCTCGGGCGCGGCGTCCCCGGACTCGCCGGTCCCGGCCGCCGCGGACTCGAGCAGCGAGACGATCTCGACGTGGAGCTCGTCGACGAGCGGGTCGGGATCCGGCCACTCGCTGCGCTGCGGCTCGACGTCGGTCTCCGAGTGCGCGCCGCAGCCGTGGTCGAGACTCACGACCTTGCCGTCGTCGGGCGACCACGCGTTCGCGCACACGCCGAACACCTGACCGAGGCTGCCCTGGAGCGGCACGAGGAACCCGCACGACCCGCACTCCGCGGCCGACGCCACGGCACCGCGCGCCGTCGGGCCGCGCGAGCCGCGGTACCAGCGCTCGGCGGCCTCGTCCCGGCCCTGGGGCGACAGGACGCGCGCCCGTGCGAGCGCGAGCTCCTCGATCGCGACCGCGTCCTGCTCCTCGTCGCCCGTCGGCACGTAGCCCGGCTCGAGGCGCGGGTCGTCGGCGCGGAACGGGAGCACGTCGCCGGGGCCGACGTCGCCCGGGCGCAGGCGCTCGGCCCACGGGAGCCACGGGGGCGCGAGCAGCGCGCCGTCGCCCGGCAGGAGCTCGACCTCGCACACCGTCGCGGTGCGCCCGCGCGGCACGCGGGCCAGCGTCACGGTCCAGTGCCACCCGCGGTAGCCGCGCATCGTGCACGCGAACCGGTGGGAGATGAGACGTTCCGCCTCGGCGACCGTCCCCAGGTGCTCGCCCACGTCCTGCGGGCTCTCCGCGACCTCCTCGGCCGCGGCGCGCGCGAGCTCGACCGCGCCCGTGAGCACGGCGTCCCGCGCGGCACGGGCGGAGACCCCCCGGACGCGCTCCTCGGCGGCTGCCACGGCGACCATCGTCAGGCCTCGATCTCGTCCGCGACCGCGCGCAGGACCGCGGCGACCTTGGTGGCCTTGCCCTTCTCCGGGTACCGGCCGCGGCGGAGGCCGTTGCCGATCCCGTCGAGCTCCTTGATGAGGTCCTCCACGATGACCGCCATCTCGTCCGCCGAGCGACGCTTCGCCTTGACGACCGACGGCGTCGGGTCGAGGAGCGTGACGGCGAGCGCCTGCGGGCCGCGACGCCCGTCCGCGACGCCGAAGTCGACCCGGGCGCCGGGCTTCGGCGCGGGCGCGTCCGCGGGCAGCGCGGAGGCGTGCAGGAAGACCTCGCCGCCGTCGTCGTTGGCGATGAAGCCGAACCCGCGTTCGGTGTCGAACCACTTGACCTTGCCGGTGGGCACGTGAACCTCGTTCGTGCTCGTAGGAACCAGAACCCCCAGGTTACCGGCCGGACGGCATCATGGCCGCATCCTCGGTGGCGGCGGGGGCGAGGGAGCCGCGCGGAACGCGACGGCGTCCGCCGGTCAGGGCGCCGCGGAGCGCGGCACCGCGCCGGCGTCCGCGCCGACCCGCAGGGCGACGGCGTCGAACCAGTCGTCGTAGTCCGCCACGGTGCGGTGCAGGTGGCCGAAGAGCTCGAAGGACACGGTGCCGAACAGCGTGGTCCAGGCCATGAGGGTGCGCGCGACGGCCTCGGCCGGGGCGTCGGGACCGACGAGACCTCGTGCGCTCACGAACGCGAGGGCCGGGGCGACCAGCGCGGCCGCGTCGCCGCCCGGCCCCGGCGCGAGGGCGGGGCTCCCGCCGGACTCCCACGAGTCCGCGACGATCCGGACGAGGGCCTGCACGACGCGCGTCGCGGGCTCGACCGTGTCCTGCGGCGCCGCGTACCCGGGGACGGGCGTCCCGTAGAGCAGCGCGAACTCCCCGGGACGCCGGACGCACCACGCCCGCAGCGCCCGGCACGCCGCGAGCCACCTGCCGGGCAGGTCGTCGCGCGAGACGGCGGCCTCGGCGGTCTCGACCGCGGCACCGAGCTCGTCGTAGCACTCGACGAGGAGCGCGGTGAGCAGCGCGTCGCGGCTGGGGAAGTACCGGTAGACGGCCGACGACACCATGCCGACGTCCCGGGCGACGGCCCGCAGCGAGAGCGCCGCGGGGCCGTCGGTCACCAGCCGCGCCCGGGCGGCGTCGAGGATCTCGCGCGTCAGGGTCTCGCGCGCCAGGGCGCGCGCGGTCCGGGGTGCCGTCATGCCCTCCAGGCTCGCAGAGGAGAGCGTTGACCACAAACGAGAGCAGCGCTCTTGCTCTGCGGGACGTTCCGTGCCAGGCTGCTCCCGAATCGAGAGCACTGTTCTCGGAAAGGAGTCCTCATGCCCAGCACCCCGTCCTCCACGGACCGGCACGTCGTCGTCGGCGCCGGACCCGTCGGGCGTCACGTCGCGGCCGAGCTCGCGGCCCGCGGGTCGCACGTCACCGTCGTGACCCGGTCCGGGCGCGACACCGGCGTCGACGGCGTCACGCACGTGGCCCTCGACGCCTCCGACGCCGACGCCCTGACCCGGGTCGCCGACGGCGCCGCCGTGCTCTACAACTGCGCCAACCCCGGCGACTACACCCAGTGGGAGAAGGTCTGGCCGCCGCTCGCCACGGCGCTGCTCACCACCGCGGAACGGACGGGAGCGGTCTACGCGATCACGGGCAACCTCTACCCCTACGGCCCGGTCGACGGGCCCATGACCGAGGACCTGCCGGACGCCGCGACCGACCACAAGGGAGTCCTGCGCACCCGGCTGTGGGCCGACGCCCTCGCCGCGCACCGCGCCGGCCGCGCGCGCGTCGTCGAGGTCCGCAGCTCCGACTTCGTCGGGCCCGGGGTCGGCAGCAACGGGCACGTCTCGCGCGTCGTGCCGACCGCGCTGCGCGGCCGGGCCGTGACCATGATCGGTCGGACCGACCAGCCGCACTCGTTCACCGACGTCCGCGACGCCGCGCGCACGCTCGTCGCGGCGGCCGCGGACCCTGGCGCGCTCGGTCGTACGTGGCACACCCCGAGCAACCCGCCGCGCACCCAGCGGGAGGCGCTGACCGACGTCCTCGCGAGCGTCGGGCGTCCGCCGGTCCGGGTCCGCTCGCTGCGCGGCGCCGGGCTCGCCGCCGCCGGGCTGTTCTCACCCCTGCTGCGCGAGCTGCGCGACCTCGCCTACCAGTGGGAGCGCCCCTACGTCCTCGACGACACCGCAGCGCGCGCCCGCTTCGGCATCGAGCCGACGCCCTGGGCCGAGGTCTGCCGCAGCACCGCCCGCGGCTGAGCACCCCGTCGGCGGGCCCGCCCCGCTCGACGGCCGCACGTGAGGTCGACGGTCGGGGGTGAGGTCGGCGGTCGGGGGTGAGGTCGGCAGTCGCAGGCGAGGTCGGCGGTCGGGGGTGAGGTCGTCAGTCGCAAGCGAGGTCGGCAGTCGCACGTGCCGATATCGGATGGGACTGCCGACGTCGGGCACGGCTGCCGATCTCGCGTCGTCCACAGATCCCGACACCCCGTACCGCGACGCCGCGCGGGACGGCACGATCGCTCGTCATGCCGAGACCCGAGCCCGAGCACCCCCTGCACCTCGCGCACGAGCACCTGCCGGACGTCGTCCGACGACACCTGGCCGACGGCGCGTGGGAACGGGTGCGGCGCGGTGCCTACCGGGACGCGCCACCGCCCGGCGTCCCGCCCGTCGTCGCCGCGCGGACCCTCGCGGTCGACCGGGCGCGCGCGGTCGGCCGTGGCCTGCGCTGCGACCCCGTCGTCAGCCACGCGTCCGCGGCGCTGCTGCACGGGCTGCCCCTGTGGGAGCTCCCCGCGACGACCCACGTGGTCCAGCCGTACCGCCGGTCGGGTTCCGCGGCGCGCGACGTGACGCGGCACGTCGGCGAGGTCGGCGCCGAGGACCGCGCGACCGTCCTCGGCGTCACGACGACCTCGCTCGTGCGCACCGTCGCGGACTGCCTGCGCACGATGCCTGCGCTCGACGGTCTCGTCGTCGCGGACGCGGCGCTGGCGAGAGGGGTACGACGCTCGGACGTCACGGCCGTCCTCGACCGACGGCCCGGCGGTCGGGGGTCCCGCCGCTCCCGGCACGTGCTCGCGCTCGCGGACCCGGGCGCGGAGTCGGCCCGCGAGACCTGGCTGAGATACGTCCTCCTGCGGACCGGTCTGCCACGACCGGAGACGCAGGTGCCGCTGCGCACCGAGGTCGGCCCGATGCGGGCGGACCTGGGGTGGCCGCGCTGGCGCCTGCTGCTGGAGTTCGACGGCCTCCTGAAGTACCGCACCGGGCCGGGCGGCGTCGCACCGCACGAGGATCCCGGGCGCGTGCTCGTGCGGGAGAAGCTGCGGCAGGAGGCGATCGAGCGCACGGGGCACCGTCTGCTGCGCGTCACGGCGCGCGACCGGCCGTCGGACGTCGTGGCGCGCGTGCTCCGGCACGTCCCGGTCGACGTCGTCCGCGGCCTGCGACCCGACCCTCGCCTACCCCCGGTGTGAGATCGGCACTCCGGTCCGACGTCGGCACGCGCTGCCGAGATCGGCGGTCGGCACTGCCGATCTCGCTCGCGACCACCGATCTCGTGGGACCCGGCCGACGCGTAGCATCGGACGGATGGCCTCTTCCCGGCCCGAGCGGGCTCCAACGTACAGCGAGTCGCTGCGCCAGCGCGACGACGCCGCGCTGGTCGCCCTGCTCGCACGTCGTCCGGACCTCGCGACGCCGTCGCCCTCGACGCTGCTCTCCCTCGCCGCGCGCGCGATGAACCGCACGAGCCTCGAACGGGCGCTCGCGTCGCTGGACGAGCTCGCGCTGCACGTCCTCGAGTCGGTCCTGGTGCTCGACTCGGTGGGCACCGCCGCGACCGCCGCAGCCGTGGCGCGCGCGACGGGCGTCGACAGGACGACCGTCGCGACGACGCTCGGGCAGCTCGACGAGCGGGCGCTCGTCTGGTCACCCGGTCCGCGGTCAGCCGGGTTCCGCCCGGCACCGGGGATCGCGGAGGTGCTCGGCCCGCACCCCGCCGGTCTCGGTCCGGTCGACGCACCGCCGGGCGGTGCGTCGGCACCCGGCGGCGGGGCGCCCGGCACCCGGCCTCAGGACGGCACGCGCGCGACACCGGACGGCGACCTGCCCGACGACGCGCCGCCGGGTGCGCGCGCGATCCTCGACGCCCTGGCCTGGGGCCCGCCCGTCGGCCTGGCTCCGCGCTCGGACCCGGCGGCCCGCCGCGCGACGGAATGGCTCGTGGAGCACGGGTACCTGCGCGCGACGGACGAGCGGCACGTCGTGCTCCCGCGGGAGGTCGGGCTCGCGCTGCGCGGCGGCCGCACCCACCAGGACGTGCGCACGACGCCGCCCGTCCCCGAGGTCCGCGAGCTCCCCGCGGCGACGGTGGACGCCGAGTCCGCGAGCGCCGGCATCGAGGCCGTGCGGCTCGTCGCACGCCTCGTGACCCTCTGGACCGAGCACCCGCCGGGCGTCCTGCGCGCGGGCGGGCTCGGCGTGCGCGACCTGCGCCGCGCGGCCGTCGCGCTCGAGGTCGACGACCCGACGGCGGCCGCGGTGGTCGAGCTGGCCGCCGCGGCGGGCCTCGTCGCGGACGACGGCGACGACCCGCCGACGTTCGCCCCGACGCTCGCGGCGGAGGACTGGCTCGACGACGACCTGGGTGACCGGTGGGCGACGCTCGCGCGCGGCTGGTGGCGCTCGCGCCGCACGCCGTGGCTCGTGGGGAGCCGCGACGAGAAGGGGGCGCTGCGCGCCGCGCTGGACCCGGAGCTGTGGCGCCCGTGGGTGCCGCGGCTGCGCCGCTCGGTGCTGGACGTGCTCGCGCTCGCGCCGGGGCGCCCGCTCGCGGCCGCGGACGTGGTGGCGGTCCTGCGGTGGCGCACGCCGCGCGCCGTGCCGCCCGAGCAGGCGGTCGCGGGCCTGCTGCGCGAGGCGGCGCTGCTCGGGGTGACGGGCGCGGGTGTGCTCGCTCCCCCGGGCCGCGCGCTCGTCGCCGGCGACGACCCGGCGTCGTCGGAGCCCGCGGTCCTGGGCGCGGCGTTCGAGGCCGTGCTGCCGCCCGAGGTCGACGACCTCCTGCTCCAGGGCGACCTCACCGGCATCGTCCCCGGCCGCCCGTCCCGGGCGCTGGAACGGCTCGTGGAGGTCGCGGCCGACGTCGAGTCGCGCGGCGCCGCGACGACCGTGCGGTTCACCGCCGAGTCCGTGCTGCGCGCGCTCGACCGCGGCGCGACGGCCGACGAGCTGCTCGCCGACCTCGCCTCGCACTCGCGCACGCCGGTCCCCCAGCCGCTCGAGTACCTGGTGCGGGACACGGCGCGGCGGCACGGGCGCGTGCGCGTGGGGACGGCGTCGTCGTACGTGCGTGCGGAGGACCCGGTGCTGCTCGCCGGGATCGCGGAGGACCCGGCGCTGCGCGGGCTGGGGCTCGTCCTCCTCGCGCCGACCGTCCTCGTGTCGTCCGCCCCGGCGGGCGAGCTCCAGGAGGTGCTGCGCGCACGGGGCGTGCCGTCCGTCGTCGAGGGTCCGGACGGCCGCGTGCTGGTCGCGGAACGGGCGGGGCGCCGCGACGCGGCCGACGGCGCGGGGTCGGCCCGGCGGGGCCGGGTCGGTCGGCGCACGGCGGGGCGTTCGCGGACGGGCGTCGTCCCGGGGTCGGGCGCGCGTGCGGAGGAGCCGGCGGGCACCGGCGAGCAGCGGTTCGCCGACCTCGTCGCGCGGCTGCGCGCCGCCGACGCGCGGGGGGCCGAACAGGCCGGTCCGGGCCGCGCGGGCGAGGCCGGGAACGGTGCCGCCCGGTCGCGCGGGCTCGCGGCGGGCGGCGGCGGCCGTACCGCGGACCCGGGCCCCGAGGGAACAAGCGACCCGGTCGCGGCGTTGGGGCTGCTGCGCGAGGCGATCGCGGACGGGGCGATGGTCTGGCTCGAGGTGGTCGGGCCGACGGGCTCGCCGGACCGGCGCCGCGTGCGACCCCTGACCCTCGACGCGGGGCGCCTGCGCGCGCAAGACCCGGCGCGCGACGCCGAGCTCACGGTCGCCGTGCACCGCATCGCGTCCGTCACGCCCGACGCCCCGCCGCGCTAGCGACCCCACCGACGACCGCCCCTCCCGGGCACCACGGCTCGACCTCGGCAAGGAGACACATGACCGACGGACCCCTCATCGTCCAGAGCGACAAGTCGCTCCTGCTCGAGGTGGACCACCCGCGCGCCGACGACGCGCGCCGGGCGATCGCGCCGTTCGCCGAGCTCGAGCGCGCCCCGGAGCACGTCCACACGTACCGGCTCACGCCGCTGGGTCTGTGGAACGCGCGGGCCGCCGGGCACGACGCCGAGCAGGTCGTCAACACGCTCATCGAGTACTCGCGCTACCCGGTGCCGCACGCGCTGCTCATCGACGTCGCGGAGACGATGTCCCGCTACGGGCGGCTCACTCTCGCGCAGCATCCGACGCACGGGCTCGTGCTCGAGGCGACGGACCGCGCCGTCCTCGCCGAGGTGCTCAAGTCCAAGCGCACCGCGGGCCTCGTGGGCGACCGGATCGACGACACGACCGTCGTCGTGCACCCGTCCGAGCGCGGCCACCTCAAGCAGGTCCTCGTGAAGCTCGGCTGGCCCGCCGAGGACCTCGCGGGGTACGTCGACGGCGAGAAGCACCCCATCGCCCTCAGCCCGACGACGCCGCCGCGCGCCGAGGGCGAGGAGCCGAAGCCCTGGGAGATGCGGCCGTACCAGGCGCAGGCGGTGGACGGGTTCTGGCACGGCGGGAGCGGCGTCGTCGTGCTCCCGTGCGGTGCGGGCAAGACGATCGTCGGCGCGGGCGCGATGGCGAAGTCCGGGACGACGACCCTCATCCTCGTGACGAACACCGTGAGCGCGCGCCAGTGGCGCGACGAGCTCGTGCGGCGCACGACCCTCACCGAGGACGAGATCGGCGAGTACTCCGGCGCGCGCAAGGAGATCAAGCCCGTCACGATCGCGACCTACCAGGTGCTCACGACCAAGCGGAAGGGCGTGTACACGCACCTCGAGCTGCTCGACGCCCGCGACTGGGGCCTCGTCGTCTACGACGAGGTGCACCTGCTGCCCGCGCCGATCTTCCGCATGACCGCGGACCTCCAGGCGCGCCGCCGCCTCGGGCTCACCGCGACGCTCGTGCGCGAGGACGGCCGGGAGGACGAGGTGTTCTCGCTCATCGGGCCCAAGCGGTACGACGCGCCGTGGAAGGACATCGAGGCGCAGGGGTACATCGCGCCCGCCGACTGCGTCGAGGTGCGCCTCACCCTGCCGGAGTCCGACCGCATGACGTACGCCGTCGCCGAGCCGGAGGACAAGTACCGCCTCGCCGCCACGGCCGCGGGCAAGAACCGGGTCGTCGAGCAGATCGTCGCGCAGCACCCGGACGACCAGGTGCTCGTCATCGGGCAGTACCTCGACCAGCTCGAGGAGCTGTCGAACCACCTCGACGCGCCGCTCATCACGGGCGCGACGACCGTCCGCGAGCGCCAGCGCCTGTTCGACGCGTTCCGCTCGGGCGAGATCTCGCGGCTCGTCGTGTCGAAGGTCGCGAACTTCTCCATCGACCTGCCGGAGGCGTCCGTCGCGATCCAGGTCTCCGGGTCGTTCGGGTCGCGCCAGGAGGAGGCCCAGCGTCTCGGCCGCGTCATGCGGCCCAAGTCCGACGGCCGGACGGCGCACTTCTACGCCGTCGTCGCGCGCGACACCGTGGACCAGGACTTCGCGGCCCACCGCCAGCGGTTCCTGGCGGAGCAGGGGTACGCCTACCGCATCGTCGACGCCGAGGACCTGGGCGTCGTGCAGTAGAGGGTGGGGGCCACAGCGGAGCAAGGCACCCGCCCGGCACGGAACGACGCCCGGTCCGACCACGAGCCCGAACCGCTGAGCACTGACGGCCCGCCCCCTCTCCGGGGCGGGCCGCGGCGCGTCCGCAGCGATTGCGGGACCTGGGAGCGTGGGAAAGGATCGGGCCGTGAGCACGGCCGAACGTCCCTCGCGCCCCCGCACGGCCGCGGATCGAGGCGCCCCCGCGGCCCTGGTGCTGCTCGTGGCGCTGCTGGCTCTCCTCGCGCTCGTGGTCCCGGCGGGCTCGGCCCGCGCCGTGCCACCGATGGACGTGGCGGGTGAGATCACGGACCCGGACGGCGTGCTCGGTGACCGCACGGACGCCGTGCAGGGCGCGCTCGACCGTCTCGCCGAGGACACCGACCTGCAGCTCTTCGTGGTGTACGTCCCGAGCTTCGACGGCATGGACGGCGTCGACTGGGCGAACGCGACGGCCAACGCGTCGGGGCTCGGGGTGGACGACCTCCTTCTCGCCGTCGCGACCGAGGAGCGGCGCTACGGGCTGTCGTTCGACAACAACGTGTCGCTGTCGGACGCGGAGCTCGACCGGATGGTGTCCGCCGTCGAGGACGAGCTGCGCGACGACGACTGGGCGGGTGCCGCGATCGCCGCGGCGGAGGTCGCGCGCGGCGCGGGCCAGGGTTCCGGCGTCTCCTGGTTCTGGGTGCTCCTGGGCCTCGGCGCCGTCGTGCTGGTCGTGGTGCTCGTCGTGCGGGCGGTCGCGAAGCGGCGCCGCACCGGGCCCGCGGCGGCTCCGGACGGCGACGAGCTGGCGGCCCTGCCCACCGACGAGCTCAACCGCCGGGCGAGCGCGGCGCTCGTCGCGATCGACGACGCCGTGAAGACCTCCGAGCAGGAGCTGGGGTTCGCGCAGGCGCAGTTCGGCCTGGAGGCGACGCGGCAGTTCTCCGCGGTGCTCGCCGAGGGCAAGCAGAAGGTCTCCGAGGCGTTCGCGCTGCGCCAGCAGCTCGACGACGACCAGCCGGAGACGGAGCCGCAGGCCCGGCAGATGATGGCGCGCATCGTCGCGCTGTGCGACGAGGTCGCGGACGCGCTCGACGCCGAGTCCCGGACGTTCGACGAGCTGCGCGACCTGCAGGCCCGCGCGCCAGAGGTGCTGGAGGAGACCGACCAGCGCGCGGCCGAGGTGCTCGCGCGCGTCGAGCCTGCGCGCGCGACGCTCGAGGGTCTCGCTCGCACGTACCCGCCGGCGTCGCTCGCGTCCGTCGCGCAGAACCCGGAGCAGGCGCAGGCGCTCGTCGCGGGGGCGCGCGAGTCCGTCGCCCGCGGCCGCGAGGCGCTCGCCGGCAAGGACCGCGCGACGGCGGTCGCGCTCGCGCGGGCCGCGCAGAACGCCGTCGGCCAGGCGGTGACGCTGCTCGACGCCGTGGACCGCGCGGGCTCCGACCTCGCCGAGTCGGGCCCTCGCCTCGACCGGGGGCTCGCGTCCATCACGTCGGACATCGCGGACGCCGGCCGGCTCGCGCCCGGCGACCCCGGGGTCGCGCCCTCGCTCGCCGAGGCGCAGGACGCCGTCGCGGAGGCGCGCGCCGCGCGCGAGGGCGGTGACCCGCTCGCGGCGTTGCGCCGCCTCACGGAGGCCGAGGCGGCGCTCGACGCGGCGCTCGCCCCGTTCCGTGAGCGCGCGGAGCAGGCCGCGCGCGCGAACGCGCTCCTGCGCGACACCCTCGCGCGCGTCGACTCGCAGGTCCGCGCGACGAACGACTTCATCGAGACACGGCGCGGCGCTGTCGGGCCGGAGGCGCGGACGCGCCTGTCCGAGGCGATCCGGCTGCTGGGCGAGGCCCGGGCGCTCCAGCCCACCGACCCGGTCGTCGCGCTGGAGCGCGCGCAGCAGGCCGACGCCCAGGCGCAGTCCGCGGCGCAGCGCGCCCAGCAGGACGCGTCGAGCTGGCAGTCGTCCCAGGGTGGCAGCGGCATGTTCGGCGGGGGCGGCGGGAGCAATGTCGGCGGCATGGTGCTCGGCGGGATCCTGCTCGACTCGATCCTGCGGGGCGGCGGGGGCGGTGGCCGCTCCGGCGGGTTCGGCGGCGGCAGCTTCGGCGGCGGCTACGGCGGCGGCGGGTTCGGCGGCGGACGGTCGGGCGGACGCTCCGGCGGCCGGTCGTCGGGCGGGCGCTCGGGCCGTGGCGGTCGCTTCTGACACCACGACGCACGGACCGGACCACGACCTACCGACGGACGGCACCACACAGCACCGACCAGCACGAGACGGTTCACCAGAGAGGGACGACCATGGCGGAGAAGCAGAGCATCTTCGGACGGATCGCGCAGCTCGCGCGCGCGAACATCAACGCGCTCCTCGACAGCGCGGAGGACCCGCAGAAGATGCTGGACCAGCTCGTGCGGGACTACACGAACAACATCGCCGACGCGGAGCAGGCGGTGGCGCAGACCATCGGCAACCTGCGCCTCGCGGAGCAGGACTACAACGAGGACGTCGCCGCCGTCCAGGAGTGGGGCCAGAAGGCGGCCGCCGCGTCCGCGCAGGCGGACCGCTACCGCCAGCAGGGCGACGCGGCGAACGCGGACAAGTTCGACAACCTCGCCAAGGTCGCGCTCGGCAAGCAGATCGCCGCCGAGGCCGAGGTGCGCCAGGCCGAGCCGCTCATCGCCTCGCAGCGCGAGTCGGTGGAGAAGCTCAAGTCGGGCCTCGCGATGATGAAGGACAAGCTCGGTGAGCTGAAGTCGAAGCGCGACTCGCTCGTCGCGCGGCAGAAGAGCGCCCAGGCCCAGCAGACCGTGCAGGGTGCGATCAGCTCGATCAACGTGCTCGACCCGACGAGCGAGATCTCGCGCTACGAGGAGATCGTGCGCCGCGAGGAGGCGCAGGCGATCGGTCAGGCCGAGGTCGCGGCGTCGAGCATCGACGCGCAGTTCGCCGAGCTCGAGACGTCCGGCGAGGCCGTCGAGATCGAGGCCCGTCTCGCGGCCCTCAAGCAGGGTTCGTCGCCCGCGCCGCAGGTGTCCCCCACCCAGGTCACGCCTGCGGTCGAGTCGGGCACGAGTGCGCAGGACGCCCCGACCAGCGACTGGTGACCACCGACACCGCACCACCCTCGCGCCGAGCATGCGGTTCTCGCCCGTCCTGACCGCAGGACGGGCGAGAACCGCATGCTCGGCCGTGTGGTGAGGGGGCGTCAGACGAGGATGCGGTCCTCGGCCCGGGCGCGGACCTCCGCCACGAACGCCTCGGCGAGCCGACGCCCGCCGTCGAGGAGGTCGTCCGCGTGCTCGTCGAACGCGGCGAGCGTCGCCGCGGTGTCCACGTCGTCGTCCGCGTCACACCACGCCGCGAGGCTCGCGCGCGTCGTCTCGGGGTGGAACTGCACGCCGAGCGCCGAGCCGAGGCGGAACGCCTGGTAGGGGTACACGTTCGAGGACCCGAGCCAGACGGCGCCCGGCGGCAGCTCGACGACCGCGTCCGCGTGCCTGCTCGTCACGTGGCGTGCCGGGTCCTCGCCCGCCGCGAGGGCCGCGAGCACGGGGTCGGTCCCGGCCTCGGCGCGCCAGAAGACGCGCGTCACGCCGACCTCGCGCCCGGGCGGCGCCGCGACCGCGACCTGCCCCCCGCCCGCCACGGCGAGGAGCTGTGCGCCGAGGCCGATGCCGAGGGTCGGGACGCCGGCCGTCGCGGCGGCGAGCAGCGTCTCGCGCAACGCGGGCAGCCAGGGCGCACGCTCGTCGTCGTGGGCGGACACGTGCCCGCCGAGGACGACGAGGCCGTCGCCGAGCGCGTCGATGCCCGGGACGGCGTCGCCGTCGTGCGCGCGCACGACGTCCAGGTCGGCGGCGAGGTGGCCCGCGAAGGCGTCGAGCGTGACGTCCGGGGAGTTCTGGACGACCGTGATCCGGACGGTTCCGGTCGCGGCCGTGGCGTCGGTGTGGTAGGTCACGAGGTCCGACCGTACCCACTCTGGGGCGCGGTCACGCAACCCCTCACCTCGTGGACGCTCCGGCGCGGGCCCCGCCGCCCGAGCGACGCGCCCCCGCCCCACGGATAGGCTGACCGGCATGTCCGACCTCCAGACCCCCGACGGCCGCTCGCTGACGACGCCGCGCCGCACCTACCTCGTCGTCGACGGCGAGAACATCGACGCGACGCTCGGCATGAACGTCCTCGGGCACCGCCCCGCGCCGGACGAGCGACCGCGGTGGGACCGCATCGTCGAGTTCGCGCGCCAGGCCTGGGGGCAGGACGTCACGCCGCTGTTCTTCCTCAACGCGTCGTCGGGCCAGATGCCGATGTCGTTCGTGCAGGCGCTGCTCGCGATGGGCTACCGCCCGATCCCGCTGGCCGGGTCGGGCAACGAGAAGGTCGTGGACATCGGTATCCAGCGCATGCTGGAGGCGATCGCGGGCCAGCCGGGCGACGTGCTCCTCGCGAGCCACGACGGCGACTTCCTGCCGCAGGTCGAGACGCTGCTCGACGACCCGGACCGGCGCGTGGGCGTGCTCGCGTTCCGCGAGTTCGTCAACGTGCGGCTCGGCGAGCTCACCGGCCGGGGACTCCAGGTGTTCGACCTCGAGGACCACGCGGGCGCGTTCACGACCGTCCTGCCCCGCGTGCGGATCATCCCGCTCGAGGAGTTCGACCCGATGCGCTACCTCTGACGCGCCGGCCGCGGGCTGCGCGTTCTCAGGCGTGCAGCTCGCGGTACAGGGGCGTGGGGAACGACGCCGTCACGCCGTCGCCGCCGAGGAGGCCCGCGATCCGCTCGGCCTCCGCGGCGACGGCGCGCTCGGCGTCGGCGCCCACGTCCTGCAGGAGGCGGAACGCGGGTTCGCCGCCCGGCCGCACGGCCCACGCCCCGACGATCCGGCCCTCCCACCAGACGGTCGCGCCCGCGTTGCCGATGGTGTCGAAGATCGCCGCCTTGTGCGGGCCGAGGTACCAGCCGCGCTCGGCCCAGCCCATCGTCGTCGGGTCGAGCGACGGCAGCAGCGCGACGCTCCCCTCGAGCGGCGACTCCGCGGCGCCCGGCAGGTCCGTCCCGACGAGCATGACGCCGGGCTGCGGGGCCGGGTCGTCCGGCGCGCCCGTCTCGACCTCCACGTCGACGACGTCGAGCTCCGCGAGCGCCGCCCGCGTGTCTCGCTGGTTCCAGCCCGTCCACCACGCGAGGTCCTTGACCGTCGCCGGGCCGAACACCTCGAGCCAGGACCGGGCGAGCTCGGTGCGCGCGGCCGCCTCGTCCATCGCGGGGATCCCGCCTGGGAACCAGTCCTCGACCGGGGACCAGACGTGCCGGTTGGACGACCACGACCCGCGCGGCTCGCCCCGCACGACCGCGCCCTCGGCGGAGAGGAGCGCCGTGAGCGGGGACGTCAGGGTGCGGCGCACGTCCCAGGTCTTGGCGGTGGTGGGCAGGAACGCCGTCCGCAGCAGCGGCGCGGCCCGCGACAGGCTCGCGCCGTCGAGCGGTCCCTGCGATGCGAGCGCGTCGTGCACCTGCGCCTCGACCGCGGCGAGGAACGCCTCCGCGTCGTCGACGGGAGGGTCCGTGGGCAGCGTCGCGAGCTCCTTGAGCAGCCGGGTGCGCAGGCGGCGCGCGACGGCGAGCGCCGCCGCGGCGTGCACGACCGGCACCGTCTCGCGGCGCACGACGAACATCGTGCGCCGCATGGCGAGCACCTTGACGAGCGTGCGCCGCCCGAACAGGGCGTCGCGGACGTCGTCGAGCACGAGGCCGGGCACGCGCGCGAGCACCGAGAGGTAGACGCTCGGGGCGTCCGTCGCGTGCAGCGCGAGGAGCCGGTCGACGACGTCCTCCGGGCTCCGTGCCGCGGGTCGCCCGGGCAGGTCCGCGGCGAGCGCGAGCTGCTGGGCGACCAGGCGGCGCCGTCTCTGGTCCACCGTGATCCGCACTCCGTCATCCTGCCGCGGGCCACCCACGGCGGGCCGCGGGGCGCGCCGCGCCGGCCGGGGACGGTCGAGCCCCCTCCCAGGCGCCTCCCAGACCGGGGGAGGACACTGGGACCCATGAGCACCACCCCCGAGGCACGCCTCGTCGTCGTCGACGACGAGCCGAACATCCGCGAGCTGCTGGCGACGTCCCTGCGCTTCGCCGGGTTCGAGGTGCACGCCGCCGCGGACGGGCAGAGCGCCCTGCGGCTCGTGCGCGACGTCGAGCCCGACCTCGTCGTGCTCGACGTCATGCTGCCCGACATGGACGGGTTCACCGTCACGCGCCGCCTGCGCGAGAAGGGGCAGCACACGCCCGTCGTCTTCCTCACCGCCAAGGACGACACCCGCGACAAGGTCACCGGCCTCACCGTCGGCGGCGACGACTACGTGACGAAGCCGTTCAGCCTGGAGGAGGTCGTCGCGCGCATCCGCGCGGTGCTGCGCCGCACGCACGCCGAGCCCGTCGACGACGCCGTGCTGCGCTTCGCCGACCTCGAGCTCGACGAGGACTCGCACGAGGTCCGGCGCGCGGGCGTCGACGTCGACCTGTCCCCCACGGAGTTCAAGCTCCTGCGGTACCTCATGCTCAACGCGGGGCGCGTGCTGTCCAAGGCGCAGATCCTCGACCACGTGTGGCAGTACGACTGGGGCGGCGACGCGAACATCGTCGAGTCGTACATCTCCTACCTGCGCCGCAAGATCGACAACCTCACCGTGCCCGGCCCCGACGGCGAGCCCGTCGCCCTGCCGCCCCTGATCCACACCAAGCGCGGCGTCGGCTACCTCCTGCGCCAGCCGCCGACGGCGACATGACGACCGGTCCCGACCGCACGACGACGGGCTCCCGCCCGGTCCCGCCGCCCCCTCCCCCGCCGCCAGGGTCGCGCGCGGGCGACCCCGCGCCGTCGGGCACGGGCGGCACCGCCCCCGCGGCGGCGACGCCGGCAGGACCGGGCGACGGCGGGCCGACGGCGGAACGCCCCTTCGGACGCCCCGTCCCCACCGAGGGGTGGGGCTGGTTCGCGCGCGTCCCGCTGCGCGCCCGGCTCGTCGCCATCACCGTGCTGCTGCTCGCCGCGGGCCTCGGGCTCGCGTCGGCGGTGACGACGACCGTCGTGTCGAGCTACCTCGTCGGGCAGGTCGACTCGCAGCTGCGCACGTCGGCGGGCGGCATCGGGGCGTCGCTGCTCAACAGCCCGTCCGCGGCGAGCCAGCTCCCGAGCGACTACTTCGTGCTGTTCCGCGACCCGTCCGGCACCGAGCAGGGGCTGAGCTGGAAGGCCACGATCTCCCGCTTCGGCGAGCCCACGATCCCCGCGCTCTCCGACCAGGAGGTCGAGCTCCTGGCCGGCGAGCCGTTCACTGTGCGCTCGACCGGGGGCACGGACCCCGCGGAGTGGCGCGTCGTCGCGCAGCCGTTCTCGGTCGGCAGCCAGAACGTGGGCACCGTCTTCGTCGCGCTGCCGCTCACCGGCATCCACGAGACCGTCAAGGTGCTCGGCCGGGCGCTCGCGCTCTCGGCGCTCGGGATCGCGCTCGTGGGCGGCGCCGTCGCGTACCTCGCGGTGCACCGCGCGCTGCGGCCGCTGCGCGAGATCGAGGAGACCGCGGCGGACATCGCCGCGGGCGACCTGTCGCGTCGCGTGCGACCCGCTCCGCCGACCACGGAGGTCGGGTCGCTCGCGCTGTCCCTCAACGCGATGCTCACCCAGATCGAGGAGGCGTTCGCCGTCCAGGAGGCGTCCGAGGAGCGGATGCGGCGCTTCGTGTCGGACGCGAGCCACGAGCTGCGCACACCGCTCGCGACGATCCGTGGCTACGGCGAGCTCTACCGGATGGGCGCGCTCGACACGCCCGCGAAGGTCGACGACACGATGGGTCGCATCGAGGACTCGGCCACGCGCATGGGCACGCTCGTCAACGACCTGCTCGCGCTCGCGCGCCTCGACGAGGGCCGCCCCCTGCGGCACGAGCCGGTCGACCTCGTCTCGCTCGCGCGCGACTCCGCGCAGGACCTGCACGCGCTCGACCCGACGCGCGAGGTCGGCCTCGTGGGACTCGCCCCCGGCGCGTCCGCGCCGGCGACGCTTCGCGCCGTCGGCGACGAGGACCGGCTGCGGCAGGTGCTCGCGAACCTCGTGGGCAACGTCGCGCGGCACACGCCCGCCGGGACACCCGTGGAGATCGCGCTGGGCGTCGCCCCGGGCGGCACGTCCCGGGAGGGTCCCACGGCCGCCGAGCGCGCCGTCCTCGAGGTCCGCGACCACGGCCCGGGCGTCCCCGCCGAGCAGCGCGGCCGAGTGTTCGAGCGGTTCTACCGCGCGGACTCCTCGCGCAACCGCGCGTCCGGCGGCTCGGGGCTCGGCCTGGCGATCGTCGCCGCGATCGTCGGCGCGCACCAGGGGCACGTGGCGGTGCGCGAGACCGCGGGGGGCGGGCTCACCGTCCGGGTCGAGCTGCCGCTCGCCTCCTGAGCCGGCGGCGTCCCGCGCCGGCCCGCTGTGGCCACGAGCGCGGAGCGCCCTGCCGAGACGCGGGGCTCGTCGGCCGTGCTGTCCTGCGCGGGCGTCGACTGCGGCTACGATGGCGGGTCGTCCCGCGAGACCTAGGCTGGTGCCGAGGCCGCGCGACGGCGCCGGGCCTCCGCCGGACCCCTCGCCCGGCGACCGACCTCCCGCTCCCGTCCGTCGAAGAAGGCTGAAGTTCATGGGCGTCACCAGCGCCGACGCACCGCAGTGGTTCCTCTCGTCGTTCGTCCGCAGCGCGCGCGGCGCCGGGGCGACCGCCTCCGACGACGAGATCCGCGCCGCCGGGCAGGACCTGCTGGACCGCTGGGACCAGCCCGGCCGCCACTTCCACAACCTGCGCCACCTGGCGGACGTCCTGGGGCGCGTGGACGAGCTCTCCCAGGAGACGCACGACCCGGACCTCGTGCGCCTCGCGGCCTGGTACCACGGCGCGATCTTCGACGCGAAGGGCCGTGCGACGTACGCCAACAAGGGCGGCGAGGACGAGTCGGCGAGCGCTGCGCTCGCCCACGCGGAGCTCACGCGCCTCGGCGTGCCGGAGGAGGCCGCGCGGCGCGTCGCGCACCTCGTGAACGCGCTCGTGCGCCACGCCCCGGACGCGTCCGACTTCGACTGCGCCGTGCTGTGCGACGCGGACCTCGCGATGCTCGCGGCCGAGCCGCAGCGCTACAAGGAGTACCTCAAGGACGTGCGCGACGAGTACGCGCACATTCCGAAGCCCGACTACGTGCGGGCCCGCATCGCGATCCTCACCAAGCTCCTCGACCGTCCGTCGCTCTTCTCGAGCCCGCTCGGTGCGGCGTGGGAGGAGGCGGCGCGGCAGAACCTCGACGCCGAGCTCCAGCGCCTGCGCAAGGAGCAGCGCCAGCTCGCCGAGGCTGCGGCGCCGTCCACAGGCACCGGCGCCTGACCCGTCCTCCCCAGGGCCCGTCGCCGGTCGCCCACCAATCCGCGCCCGCTCCTACCGTCGGTGAGCACGACGCCGGCGACGCCCGGCGCGGTGGCCGCCGGCCGCCGAGGACGTGAGACGACGGAGGGCTCCATGAGCAGGTACGAGGTCGACAGCGCGCGCGTCGCGCAGGCGAGCGCAGCGGTCAACGGGTCGGTCACCGCGATCCGCGCGGAGGTGGGCGCCATGATGCGCCACCTCGCGGACCTGCAGGCGTCGTGGCGGGGCTCCGCCGCGTCGTCCTTCACGGGCGTGATGACGCAGTGGCAGACCACGCAGAACCAGGTCGAGCTCGCGCTCGACGACATCACCGCGGCGCTCGGCGCCGCCGCCCAGACGTACGCCGACGCGGAGTCCCAGGCCGCGCGGCTGTTCACGGCGCGGTAGCCCGGGCACGACGAAGGCCGCCGACCGGGCGAAACCCGGCCGGCGGCCTTCGTGCGTTCCCGCGACCTCCCGGACGAGCCGGGAGAGGGTCAGGCGTGGATCAGAAGTCCATGCCGCCCATGCCGCCGTCGGCGCCCGGAGCGGCCGGAGCCTTCTCCGGCTTGTCCGCGACGACGGCCTCGGTCGTGAGGAAGAGCGCCGCGATCGAGGCGGCGTTCTGCAGCGCGGAGCGCGTGACCTTGACCGGGTCGTTCACGCCGGCGGCGAGGAGGTCCTCGTACTCACCGGTCGCGGCGTTGAGGCCCTGGCCGGACGGGAGGTTGCGCACCTTCTCCGCCACGACGCCGCCCTCGAGGCCGGCGTTGATCGCGATCTGCTTGAGCGGGGCGTCGATCGCGGCGCGCACGATCTGCGCACCGGTCGCCTCGTCGCCGTCGAGCTCGAGCTTCTCGAACGCCACGGCACCGGCCTGGATGAGCGCGACGCCACCACCGGCGACGATGCCCTCCTCGACGGCCGCCTTCGCGTTGCGCACGGCGTCCTCGATGCGGTGCTTGCGCTCCTTGAGCTCGACCTCCGTCGCAGCACCCGCCTTGATGACGGCCACGCCGCCGGCGAGCTTCGCGAGGCGCTCCTGGAGCTTCTCGCGGTCGTAGTCGGAGTCCGACTTCTCGATCTCGCCACGGATCTGGTTCACGCGACCAGCGATGAGGTCGGCGTCGCCCGCACCCTCGACGATCGTGGTCTCGTCCTTGGTGACGACGACCTTGCGCGCCTGGCCGAGCAGGTCCAGCGTCGCGTTCTCGAGCTTGAGGCCCACCGTCTCGGTGATGACCTGGCCGCCGGTGAGGATCGCGATGTCCTGGAGCATGGCCTTGCGGCGGTCGCCGAAGCCCGGGGCCTTGACGGCGACGGACTTGAACGTGCCACGGATCTTGTTGAGCACCAGGGTCGCGAGCGCCTCGCCCTCGACGTCCTCGGCGATGATGAGGAGCGAGCGGCCGGCCTTCATGACCTGGTCGAGGACCGGGAGCAGGTCCTTCACGTTCGAGATCTTGGACTCGACGATGAGGACGTACGGGTCCTCGAGCACGGCCTCCTGGCGCTCGGGGTCCGTCTCGAAGTAGCGCGCGAGGAAGCCCTTGTCGAAGCGCATGCCCTCGGTGAGCTCGAGCTCGAGGCCGAACGTGTTCGACTCCTCGACCGTGATGACGCCCTCCTTGCCCACCTTGTCGAGAGCCTCGGCGATGAGCTCGCCGATCGCGGGGTCGCCGGCCGAGATGGCGGCCGTGGCGGCGATCTCGTCCTTGGTCTCGATCTCCTTGGCGGCGTTGAGCAGCTGCTCGGTCACCGCGTCGACGGCCTTCTCGATGCCGCGCTTGACGGCGATCGGGTTGGCGCCGGCCGCGACGACGCGCAGGCCCTCGCGCACGAGCGCCTGGGCGAGGACGGTCGCGGTGGTGGTGCCGTCACCCGCGACGTCGTCCGTCTTCTTGGCGACCTCCTTGACGAGCTCCGCACCGATCTTCTCGTACGGGTCCTCGAGCTCGATCTCCTTGGCGATGGAGACGCCGTCGTTCGTGATGGTCGGCGCGCCCCACTTCTTGTCGAGCACGACGTTGCGGCCCTTGGGGCCGAGGGTGACCTTGACGGTGTCGGCGAGCGTGTTGAGCCCGCGCTCCATGCTCCGACGAGCCTCCTCGTCGAAGGCGATGATCTTGGCCATGGGGAATGATCCTCCGCTGGTGGCGTATGGCGGTCGGCCGGCGCCCGCGACGGACGGCCCGCGACGGGCGGCGTTCATGTCACGCCGCCGGGCGGGCCTCACCTGTCGACCTGGTGGTCTGCGCCGCACCCGCGGAACGGGTGCCTGCGCTGGTCACTTCTGTCACTCTCATGACGCGAGTGCTAACGCCATTATTGGCACTCGCAGGGTGCGAGTGCAAGACAGCGCGTGACGCGCGTCCCCGGTATCGCGACGGGCGAAACCCAGGCGGTGCGGCGTCCTCGTAGGATGCGCGGTGTGATCCGCGCAACACCGACGTGGCGCCTCGCAGCAGCCCGTGCCGGCTTCCTGCTGGTCCCTGCCCTCGGCCTGACCGCGGCGACCGCCGTCGCCGCGCCGACGGGCGAGCACATCGACCTCTACCAGGACGGCGTCGCCGTCACGACCGCCCCCGACGGCGGGACGGCGCTCCTGCGCCTCGCGCCCGGCGTCGGCGCGACGTACCTCGACGGCAGCCGCGTGCTCGACCCGGCCGCGCTCGACCCGGCCGCTCTCGCCGAGGGCGTCGACCCCGCGGACGGCGAGGCCGACCGCCTCGCCCAGGTCGCGGGCGAGCCGATCGCGGCGGCCGGCCTCCTCGACCCCGACCGCGCGCACGACGCCGCCGCCGCGTCCCGCGCCTGGCTCGCGTCCGGCGTCGTCCCCGGTGCCGACGGGCCGTTCGCCGCGCTCGGCGAGGCCGCGCTGCTCGACCTGCGCGCGCTGACCCTCGACGACGGCGCAGCGCTCGCCGCCCCCTCCCCCAGGTGGCGGTACGTGTGGCCGCGCGACGCGTCGTTCACCGCGGCGGCGTTCGCACGCACGGGCCACGTCGCGGACGCGCGCGACGTCCTCGGCTTCCTCGCGCGCGTCCAGGAGGACGACGGCTCCTTCCACGCGCGCTACCTCCCCGACGGCTCCGGCGTGCCCGACGACCGCGGCCTCCAGTCCGACGGCGTCGGCTGGGTCCTGTGGGCCGCGGACGTCGTCCTGGAGGAGACGCCCGCCACCGACCGACCCGAGGTCGCCGCCGAGCTGCGGCCGCTCGTCGACGCCGCGACCGACCACGCGCTGTCGCTCGTCGACGGCGAGGACCCCCTGCCGCCCGCGTCGAGCGACTACTGGGAGGTCGAGCCCACGTCCCTCACGCTCGGGACCGCTGGCCCGCTGCTCGCCGGGCTCGAGGCCGCGGCCGACGTCTACGCCGTCGCGGGCGAGACGGACCGGGCCACCGAGGCGACGCTCGCGGCCGCGCGGCTGCGCATGGCCGTCGAGCGCTCGTTCGGCTCGCAGGGCTACCCGCGGCACGTGACGGGCGGCGCGCGCGACGCGTCGACGGCGTTCGTGCTGCCGCCCTTCCAGCCCGAGCCGCTCGCGGGCGCGGACGCCGCCTGGCGCGAGTCGGTCACCGAGATGCTGCGCCCCGCGGGCGGTCTCGCGCCCGGCGCGGGCTGGCGCGACGACGGGATCTCGTGGACCCCGCAGACGACGCTCTACGCGCTCGCGGCGTCGTCGTCGTCGGACCCCGACGACCGAGCCGACGCGCGCGAGTGGCTGCGCTGGGTCGACGACCACCGCACGGCGTCCGGGGCGATCCCCGAGAAGGTCCTCGCCGACGGCTCCCCCGCGGCGGTCGCGCCGCTCTCCTGGAGCTCTGCCCTCGTGGTGCTCGCGCTCGTCGAGCTCGACGGCGCCGACGCTCCGGACGGGGCCCCCGTCGCCGCGGGGTAGCGCGGCGGGCTACCGCGCGGCCGCGTCCGCCGACGGCTCGGGCGCGAGCGACGGGTCCGCGCGCACGTCGAACTCGCGGCGCAGCACGCGGCGCGCGGCGTACCAGCCGCCGAGGCCGTGCACGCCGGGCCCCGGCGGGGTCGACGCCGAGCACAGGTACACGCCCTCGAGGCCGACGGCGTAGGGGTCGAGGCGGGGCGTCGGGCGCGCGACCATCTGCCACATGCTCACGGCGCCGCCCGCGATGTCGCCGCCGACGTAGCTCTCGTCGTGGGCCGCCATGTCCGCCGCGGGCACGCAGCGCGACGCGACGACGAGGTCTCGGACCCCCGGGGCGAAGCGCTCGAGCTGCGCGAGGACGTCCTGCGTGACGTCGCGCGTCGAGCCCGCGGGCACGTGCGCGTACGTCCACAGCGGGCGCAGCCCGTTGACCTCGCGCGCCGGGTCGACGACGGTCGGGTCGCTGACGAGCACGACCGGCCGCTCCGCGTGACGGCCCGCCGCGACGTCGGCCTCGGCGCGCGCCATCTCGGCGCGCGTGCCCCCCACGTGCACCGTGCCGGCGCGCCCCACCTCCGGGTCCGCCCACGGGACGGGCCCGGAGAGCACGAGGTCCACCTTGGCCGCCGCGTCCCCGTGGCGGAAGCGGCGCAGCGCCGTCTCGGCGCGCGGGGCGAGACGGTCGGCGAACACGTCCGCGACGACGCGCGGCGCCGTGTCGAACACGTAGGCGCGGGCGCGCGGCAGGTCGGCGAGCGAGCCGACGCGGTGCCCGGTGACGACCTCCCCGCCGTGCTCGCGCAGGTCGTCCACGAGCGCCGCCGTGATCGCGCCGGACCCGCCGCGCGGCAGCGGCCAGCCGCCCGGCGCGTGCCCGAGCGACGCGAGGAGCAGGGCGGTCCCGGCCGCAGCCAAGGACGGGAGCCGCGAGATGGCGTGGGCGGCGACGCCCGTGAGCAGGGCCCCGGCCTCCTCCGTCCGGAACCGCCGCCCCCAGGCCGCGCTCCCCTGCTCCAGGACGGCAGCCCCGAAGCGGGCGGCGACCGCCGCCCCGCCGGGCGTGAGCGCGCGCCCGGGGATCGAGCGCTTGTCGCCGAGCGCGACCGCGACGACGTCGCGCCAGCCGTGCGCGAGAGGACCGAGGAGGCCGCGCCAGGCGTCGCCGTCGACGCCCAGACGCTCCACCGTGCGGTCGAGGTCGTGGTACGCGATGCCCGCCCGCCCGCCGTCGAGCGGCTGGGCGAACGACACCTCCGGCACGCGGAGCTCGACGCCGCGCGCGCCCAGGTCGAAGGCCTCGAAGAACGGCGACGCCCAGGCCATCGGGTGCACGGCCGAGCAGACGTCGTGCACGAGCCCGTCGGCCAGGCCGAGGTCCAGCGTGCGGGCACCGCCGCCCCACGTGGGCTGCCCCTCGAGGACGCGCACCGAGAGGCCCGCGCGCGCGAGGGTCACGGCGGCGGCCAGGCCGTTGGGACCCGAGCCGACGACGACTGCGTCGAGGTTCTCCGTCACGCGACCCTCGGGGGCCGCGTCAGAGCGGCCGCACCTGCTCGGCCTGCGGGCCCTTCGTGCCCTGACCGAGCTCGAACTCGACCTCCTGGCCTTCCTCCAGCGTGCGGTAGCCGTCCGTCTGGATCGCGCTGAAGTGCACGAAGAGGTCCTGACCGCCGGAGGCGGGGGTGATGAACCCGTAGCCCTTCTCGGCGTTGAACCACTTCACGGTCCCCTGAGCCATGTACGTCTCCTGGTGCGTCGTCGCCCCCGAGGCGACCTCCGCCCCGTGGTAGCCCGAGCCTAGCCCTCGCACGGCGGTCGCGGAAGGTCGGGCGCGCGCGGGTCCGGTCGAGGCCGCAAGGGCGAACGACCAGGTCAGCGCGCGGGTGGAGCCGACGCGCACGCCGCCGGGTCGCGGAGCGTCAGCCGACGGGCGAGAGCTCGGACTTGACGATGACCACGACGTCGCCGGAGCGGAGCGGCTGCTGGCTCACCTGCTCGGCGGGGATCCCGAGGATCGCCGCCACCGCGGCGGCGCTGTCGCTGCGGTCCTCGGCGTACCAGACGGTCGTCGCGGAGACGTCGTCGGGGCTGCCCTCGTAGTCAGCCGCCTCGACGTTGGTGAACCCCTGGCCCGACAGGGCGTCGCGGCCCTTGCCGGCCTCGCCGCCGATGCCGCTCGCGTTGAGCACGCGCACGTACGCGCTCGGGTCGGCCGCGGCCATGAGCGACGCGAGGTCGGGGGTCTCCGGCGTCTCGTCGGCCGGGGGCTCCTCCTCCTGCGCCGGGGGCTCGTCCGCGGGAGGCTCCTCCGTCTCCTCGGCGGGAGGCGTCTCGCTCTCCTCGGGCGCCGGGTCGGTCGACTGCGCCTGCGGCGGGTTGTCGGTCGCGCCGTTGTCCGACAGCAGCGCGACGCCCCCGTACGCGAGGCCGGCGAAGACGACGGCGACCAGGAGGAACGGCCACGTCTTGCTCCACCCGCTGCGCGGCGTGCGGTGCACCCCCACGGGCGCACCCTGCGGCGCGGGCGCGTCGAACTCGTCGGGCGCGTAGGGGTAGCGGCTCTTCGTCACGGCTGACAGGGTAGCCCGGCCGGGGCCGTTGACTAAACGCCCAGTTCGCCCGGACTTCACGGGCGACGGGACCCGGTGCGGTCAGAGACCTTCGAGCCGGCGGGCCGTGCGGGCGCGCTGGCGGGTGGAGCGCATCCGGCGCAGCCGCTTGACCAGCATCGGGTCGTGCGCGAGCGCGGCCGGGGAGTCGATGAGCGCGTTGAGCACCTGGTAGTAGCGCGTCGCGGACATGTCGAACAGCTCGCGCACCGCCTGCTCCTTGGCGCCCGAGTACTTCCACCACTGCCGCTCGAACGCCAGGATCTCGCGGTCCCGCTCGCTCAGGCCCGACGCCGGGTCCTCCTGAGCGGTCCGGTCGCCGACCGCGTCGGGTCCGTCGAGCACGTACGCCGCCTCGCTCATCGTTCCCCTCCTGCACTCTCTCGTCACGGGACCTGCGCACGACGGTGCGCGGGACCGCCTCACAGCGTACGCACGAACCACACCGGTGTCATTCGTCCGCGCCGCGCGGCGCGGGGCCTGCGAGTGCGGCCGTTAGGCTCGGGACCGTGGAGAGCGCACCCGCCCAGCCCGTCGCCGTCGACCCGGCCACGCCCGCCCCGGCGGCGAGCGCACGTCCCCCGCTCGCGAGCATCATGGCGCCCGACTGGGCGCAGGCCCTCGCGCCCGTGGAGCCGCAGCTCCACGCCCTCGGGGACTTCCTGCGCGCCGAGGTGGCGGCGGGCCGCGCGTACCTGCCCGCGCCGTCGGCCATCCTCAACGCGTTCTCGCGGCCGCTCGCGGACGTGCGCGTCCTCGTCGTCGGGCAGGACCCGTACCCGACGCCCGGGCATCCCATGGGCCTGTCGTTCTCGGTGCAGCCCCACGTGCGCCCGGTGCCCCGCTCGCTGCAGAACATCTTCGCCGAGCTCAGGGACGACGTCGGCGCGCCGACGCCCGCGCACGGCGACCTGTCCGCGTGGGCCGACCAGGGCGTCATGCTGCTCAACAGGGTGCTCACCGTGCGGCCCGGCGAGCCCGGCTCGCACCGCGGCCAGGGCTGGGAGGCCGTGACGGAGGCCGCGATCCGGGCGCTCGTCGCGCGCGACGCCCCGCTCGTCGCGATCCTCTGGGGGCGCGACGCCGCGACCCTGCGCCCGATGCTCGGTGACACGCCCGTCGTCGCGAGCGCCCACCCGAGCCCGCTCTCGGCGCGGCGCGGGTTCTTCGGCTCGCGCCCGTTCTCGCGCGTCAACGAGCTCCTCGTGGCCCAGGGCGCGGATCCGGTCGACTGGACGCTCCCGACCGCGTGACGCTCGCCGTCCGGCGCCCCGCGCCGAGCATGTGCTTCTGGCCCGTCCGCGCCGCCTGACGCGCCCGGACCGCATGCTCGACCAGTCGTGGGCGACCGGTCGGCGGTGCACGGTTCCGGCAGGAGCACAATAGGGCGGGTGACGACGCAGAACCCGACGACCACTCCCCTGGCCGGAGACACCGCCGACGCACGCCGACCCGACGACGACCCGCCCCGCTGGACGAGCTACGTCGCGATCGGCGACTCGTTCACCGAGGGCCTGTGGGACCCGTACCCCGGCGAGCCGGACCACCAGCGCGGCTGGGCCGACCTGCTCGCCCAGCACCTCGCGGCGCGCCGCGTCGAGGCCGGCGAGGAGCCGTTGCGCTACGCCAACCTCGCGATCCGCGGCCGCAAGCTGCGCTCGATCCTCACCGAGCAGGTGCCGGCCGCGCTCGCGCTGCAGCCGGACCTCGTGAGCCTCGTCGGCGGCGGCAACGACATCCTGCGGCCCAACGCCGACGTCGACCGGCTCGCGCGCAACCTCGAGCACGCCGTCGTCCGCCTGCGCGCGTCGGGGGCGGACGTCCTCCTGGCGACGGGGTTCGACGCCTCGCAGTCGCCCCTCGTGAGCCTCACGCGCCCGCGCGTCGGGGTGTACAACGCGCACATCTGGGCGATCGCGCGCCGGCACGGCGCGTACGTGCTCGACCTGTGGGGCATGCGCGCGCTGCAGGACTGGCGCGTGTGGTCCGACGACCGCATCCACCTCACGCCCGAGGGCCACCGCCGCGTCGCCCAGGGTGCCCTCGTCGGGCTCGGTCAGGAGCCCGACGACGCGGCGTGGGACGACCCGCTGGCACCCCTGCCGCCGACCCCGGCCATCGACCGGGCGCGACAGAACGCGCAGTGGGTGCGCACGCACGTCGTGCCGTGGGCCCAGCGGCGGCTGCGGGGGACGTCGTCGGGCGACGGCCGCCTGCCGAAGGCCCCGGAGCTCCTGCCGGTCCCGCTCGCGCAGGACTGACGCGGGCCGGGCCGGCGACCACGTCGCCGGCCCGGCCCCGTCACGCGGACGTCACCCGGGATCAGCAGGTCCGCGCCGGGTAGGCCACCTCCTGCGTCGCCCGCGGTCCGCCGCCGGACGGCACCGCGGTGACCGTGACGGTCCCCGCCTCGACGCCGCCGGACCGCGACGAGAACGACTGGTAGCCGTTCGCGCCGCCGGCGACGCCCGCGAAGGTCTTCTCGCCGAACGGCGTCGTGACCGTCACGTCGAGCGGGCCGTCACCGAGGTTGTGCGCGCGGACCGCGACGTACGCGGTGCCGGCGAGGCAGCGGACCTGGACCTCCGCCCGCACCTGCGGCGCCTGCGGCGTCGCCGCGAGCAGGGCGCCGAGCGCGCTCGCCTGCGTCCTCCAGTCGAACACGTTGGGGTGCTCCGCGGTCCCGCCGCCGGCCCACCGCACGCCGAGCCGGTCGCCGTCCGCGCGGTCCTGCGCCCAGATCGTCGCGGCCTGGCGGTCGACGACCTCCTGGTACCGCGCCTCCCCCGTCGTGTCGACGAGGTCCATGAGGTACCGCATGAAGATGCCCTTGAACTGCTTGCCGTTGTCGTCGCACGTGCGGTCGAGCGCGTCGCAGGCCTCGGTGAGGACCCCGTCCACGACGAGCGCGTCGGACGCCAGCGCGGCGTCCGCGAGGCGCACGGCCGTCTCCAGCGGGGCGGCGTCCCCCGTGGCCCGGTGGAGCTCGAGGCCCGCACCGATCGCGAGGCCCTGGTTGTAGCTCCACACGGTGCCGCCGTTGTTGCGGCAGTTGCCGGTGAGCCCGTCGTTGACGAGGCCGTCCTCGTTCACCATGCCGCTCGCCCGGAGCCAGTCCCAGCCGGTCTGCGCGCGCTCGAGCCACACGGTGTCACCGTCGATCCGGTTGTGGAGCTCGGCCGCGAGCCGGACGTAGAGGCCGTTGGTCACGGCGTTCTTGTACGTCCTCTCGGCGTCCCACCACACGCCGCCGCCGCACGTGCCCGGGTCCCAGTACCCGTGCACGTACTCGGCGATCGTGACCGACATGTCGAGGTACTTCTGGTC
The DNA here is from genome assembly GCF_010287905.1 of Cellulosimicrobium composti. Classification (NCBI taxonomy): domain Bacteria; kingdom Bacillati; phylum Actinomycetota; class Actinomycetes; order Micrococcales; family Promicromonosporaceae; genus Cellulosimicrobium; species Cellulosimicrobium composti. Next base: position 29,861 of record NZ_JAAFAN010000002.1, on the reverse strand, counting down.
CCCCGTGAGGTCGTAGGCCGAAGCCCACGTGAGGCCCCACCACGCGGCGTCGTCGATCGCGCGGCTCGTGAAGTTGCCGAGGATCTCGTCGCTCGACATCTCGCCCGCGGGGAACGGCGCCTTGTTGCGCTCGAACGTGCGGTCGACCTGGGCCAGGTAGCTCCGGTCGCCCGTGCGCTCCATGTAGTCGATCACGGTGTTCGTCGCGACGGCGGAGTTCCACCAGCTCGACGGCCACCAGGCCTTCTCGGGGTCGTAGTCCGCCATGAGCGTCCGGACCGCGCTCGCCGCCCGCTGGGTCGCGGGCGGGTTCTCGATGAGCGCGTCGACCAGCGGCACGAGCACCGTGCGGGCGTGCTCGCTCACCGCGTCCGCGGACGCGTCCGCGATCGCGGCGCGCAGCGCGGTCAGCGCCTGCGCGACGCCGGCCGCGTGGGCCCCGTCGAGCTGCTCCGCCGCGTCGTCGACGTGCGCGACGAGGGCCTGCGCCGTCCCGGCGTCGACGTCCCCGCTCCGCTGGAGCGCACCGATCTGGGCGCGGATCTCGTCGAGGCCGGTGCTCGCCGTGAGCCACTGCGAGACGAGCAGCGTGAGCTCGGCGCGCGTGCGGTCGTCGAGCAGAGCGGTCGGCGTCGTGTCGACCGCGGCGCGCAGCAGGCGCAGCTGTGCGCGCACGGCGTCGGCGTCGTGCGCGTCCTCGGCCTCCTGCGCCGCGGCCACGAGGCCGCCGAGCCGCTCGGCCGTCTCGGTGGGGATGCGCCCGGCGTCGACCGCCGCGGTGATCGCGTCGTCGAGCTCGCTCACGCGCGGGGCGTGGGCGAGGAGCTCCACCTCCGCGAGCGCCGTCGTCGCGCCCGTCGACGCCGTGACGCGCAGGCGGTACTGCCGGTGCACGCCCGGCTCGGCGATCGAGAACGCCCGCGTCTCGAGGCGCGACGCGAACGACTCGCCCGAGCGCTCGTCGAGCGTCGTCCACGTCTCGCCGTCGGTCGAGCCCTCGAGCGTCCAGGCGCTCGGGTCCGTCCCGTCGCCCGCGGCGGACGTGAGGGTGTACATCGCCGCGCGCGCCGTCGTGCCGGTCGCCTCGAACGTGACGCCCGGCGTCGCGGTCGTGAACGCGACCTCGGCCGCGGCGGTGTCGTCGGTGAGCGCGGCGACGTCCGTGCCCTCGTCGTCCGTCGTGACCTCCCAGGTGCTCGTGACGTCGGCGAGCGGGTCGGGCAGGTCGTCGCCCTCGGTGATCGACGGCGGCGCGTCGTCCGCCCCGGTGCCCCACGCCGACGGCGTCGGGCCCATGTCGAACACGATCGTGCCGCCGTCGGCGAGCTGGTCGTGCGTGAGGTACGTCGCCGACTGCGGCACCCCGTCGACCGTCACGCCCTGCACGTAGACGTTCTCCGCGCTGTTGTCCGGCGCCTCGATCACGAGGTCCTCGCCGTTCTCGAGGTGGATGGTCGCGCGCGTGAAGAGGGGCGAGCCGATCACGTACGTCGGGCTGCCCACCTGCAGCGGGTAGAACCCGAGCGCGCTGAACAGCCACCAGGCCGACATCTCGCCGTTGTCCTCGTCGCCCGGGTAGCCCTGGCCCATGTCGTTGCCCGTGAACGACCGGGCCAGCGCGGTCCGGACGATCTCCGCCGTCCTCGACGGCTCGCCCGCGAACGCGTACATGTACGGGATGTGGTGGGAGACCTGGTTGCTCAGGCCCCACTGCCCCTGCCGCACGGCCTTGGCCTCGCGCATCTCGTGGATGACGCCGCCGTACGAGCCGGGCTTGGCCGCCGTCTCGGGGGTCGCGAAGAACGCGTCGAGCTTCGCGCCGAGCGCGTCCGGGCCGCCGAGGAGGTTGGCGAGGCCGCGGCCGTCCTGCACGGCGTGGAACGCGAAGTTCCAGCCGTCGGTCTCGGTGAACTCGTTGCCCCAGACCTCGGGGTCGAAGTCGGCTGCGGACTGCGCCCACGAGCCGTCCTCGCTCCGCCCGCGCAGGAAGCCGGTGGCAGGGTCGAACAGCGTCGCGTAGTTGAGTGCGCGGTTCAGGTAGTACTCGTGGTTGTCCGCGTACTCCTGGCGGCGCGGGTCGTCCTCGCCGCTCGCGTCGAGCAGCTTCTTCGACATCGTCGCGATGCCGTAGTCGTTGAGATAGTCCTCGAGCGACCACGACGCGCTCTCGTGCGTCGACGTCGGCGTGTAGCCGAGGAACGTCGCCGGGTCGAGGCCCTTGCGTCCCACGCTCGCGTCCGGTGGCACGGTCGACGCGTTCTTCAGGGCGGCGTCGTACGCGGCCTCGACGTCGATGCCGGGCACGTCCTTGAGGTAGGCGTCGGCGAACGCGACGTCCGAGCTCGTGCCCGTCATGCTGTCGGCGTACCCGGGCGCGGACCAGCGCGAGACCCAGCCCCCGTCGCGGTACTGCTGGACGAAGCCGTTCACCATCTCCCCGGCCTCGGTCGGGTACAGCAGCGAGTACGCGGGCCACGCCGTGCGGTAGGTGTCCCAGAACCCGTTGTTGACGTAGACCTTCCCGTCCTCGACGCGCGCACCGGTCTCGGTCGCCGTCGTGCCCTCGGGCGCGGGGTCCGACGACGCCGACGACTGCACGACGTGCCGGTAGACGGGCTCCTCGGCCGTCCCGACGTTCTCGTGGCCCGAGTTCGGGTAGAGGCTGAGCCGGTAGAGGTTCGAGTAGAGCGAGACGAGGTCGTCGTGGCTCGCGCCCTCGACCTCGACGACGCCGAGCGTGTCGTCCCAGAGCTGCTGCGCGCGGTCCGTGACCGTCTCGAACGTGTCGTCCGCGGAGATCTCGAGCTCGAGGTTGTGCCGCGCCTGGTCGACGCTCATGAGGGACGTCGCGAGCCGGAGGTGGACGACCTTCTCGTCGGACGTGTCGAACGACAGGTAGCCCGTGACGTCGCCGCCCCCGCCGCCCGTGAGGCGGCCGCTGCCGGTCACCGGGCGGTCGACCGTCCCGTACACGAACATGCGCGTCATGCCCGCGGAGCTGCCCGGCGTGCTCACGTCGGTGTAGCCGGTGACGACGCCGGCGTCCGCGTCGAGCGTGAGACCGCCCGCGCTCGTGACGTTGTCGAAGATCAGGTGCGACTCGTCGCCCGTGAACGTGAACCGGAAGATCGCCGCGTGGTCGGTCGGCGCGATCTCGGTGCGCAGGCCGTCGTCGAACGTCACGCCGTAGTAGTGCGCCCGCGCCTCCTCGGCGTCGTGGCTGAACGTCAGGGCGCGCGCCGCGCGGTTCGCGTCGGGCGTCCCGGGCGCCTCGGAGGGCATGACCTGGAACGTCTGGCGGTCGCCCATCCACGGGCTCGGCTCGTGGCTGAGCGAGAACGCCTCGATCGCGGTCCGGTTCTGGTCGTCGTTGCGGTTCTGGTACTCGTAGACCCAGCGGTTCGACCCCGCGTCCGTCACCGGGGTCCAGAAGTTGAACCCGTGCGGCACGGCCGTCGCGGGGATCGTGTTGCCGCGGGAGAAGTCGCCGTTGGCGTTCGTGCCGCGGGTGGTGACCACGTAGTCCGAGGGGCGCTCGGCGCTCGGCTGCTCGGGCTCGGCCGTCACGGCGACGTCGTCGATCCAGCCGCTGAAGTCCGCCGGGCCGTCCGGGTTGTCGTAGCCGACGAGCACGCGGTCGATCGTGCGGCCCGCCGCGACGTCGCCGATCCTGGACACGACCTTGTTCCACTGGTTGACGTAGAGGGTCTTCGCCTCGCCCTGGCCCTGCGGGCTCATCCCCGCCCCGTGCCGGTCGACTGCGCCCAGCTCGCTGAGGTAGGTGCCGTCGGTGAACGCGAGGTCGACCGCGGCGTACGTGCTCGCGTAGCCCAGGTCGTTCTCGGCGGCCTCGGGGAAGATCACGTACGACAGCTCGGTCTCCTCGCCGACGGGCACGTCGACGTCGAGCACCTTCGCGTACGCGTACCCGCGCCCGTCCGTCGTATGGCTGCCGCCGTAGTGCAGGGCGCCCAGGCCGGTCCACCCGACCTCCGACGGCGCGGTGTACGCGCTGCTCGGCCCGGAGCCGACCTCGGCCGTCATGTCGGTCGCGGCGAGCGGCTCCGTCGCGAGCTGCAGCTCGGCGAGCTGCGTGCCGTCGCTCCCGCTGTTGGACGTGATGTCGAGCCGGTAGTACCGGTACTCGCCCGGCGACGCGACCGTGTACGCGCGCGTCTGGAACCGCTCGGAGAACGTCTGGTTCGTCCGCTCGTCGAGCGTCGTCCACGCGGACCCGTCCTGCGAGCCCTCGAGCGTCCACGCGCGCGGGTCGCGGCCCGGCGCGTCGTTCGCGGACGACAGCGCGTACGCGCGCACCGTCGTCGCCGCGTCGAGCTCGTAGGTGACCTGCGCGGTGCGCGCACCGGCCAGCCACTTCGTGGCGACGTCGCCGTCCGCGAGCTTGTCCGCGGTCTCGTCCGGCGGGTTCTCGCGCGTCGCGGTGACGCCCGCGACGCGGTCCGTCACGTCGCCCGGGAAGTCGACCGTGCCGGGCACGAGGCGCCGGACCGACGTCCCGGAGATCACGACGTCGACGGCCGCGGCGTCGTGCGTGCGGATCTGGAACTGGGGCGTGCCGCCGCCCGACGCGGGCCGCACGACGTCCACGGTGACGGTCCGTGGCTCGTCGGAGAGCGTGAGGTACGTGCCGCCGACGTCGGAGCTCCCGCTGTAGACGTTGAGGAACGCGCGGCCGGACCCGGACAGGGTCGCCTCGGCACGCATCGTCACGCCGCGCTCGAGGTCGGGCATCGGCACCTGCACCCACGTCTCGCCCTGCGCGTCCATCGCCCAGCGCTGCGCCGGGTCGCCGTCGGCCGTGGTCGTCGCCTCGAGCGTGCCGGGCACCGAGCCGACGCCGTTCTGGAACGGCCCCTCCCACGCGAGCTCGTCCGTCGCTCCGCCGAGGACGTCGTCCCCGCTGGGCGTGCTCGGGCTGCGCTCGAGGACCGACGTCCCGACGACTCCCTCGACGCGGGGGCCGTCGGCCGTCTCCTCCGGGGTGCTGGTCCAGTCGAGCGGTGGGTCGTCCTCCTCGAACGACGTCGACAGGTCGCCCGGTGCCGCGTGGGCCGCGACCGAGCCGGTCACGAGGGTCGTGCCGCTGAGCAGGAGGCTCAGCGCGACGGCCGCGGCGACGCCCGGCCTGGTCGGGCCCCGGAGCAGGGACGGGTGCGTGCGGTGAAGTGACATCGATGTCCTTCGGGGAGAGGGCGAGCGACGATGCTCGCGCAGGCATGACAGCGCTGGCAGGCTCGACGCTGCCAGATGACGGGGGCAACGGTCAACCCTGCGGGGGGATCGCCCGGGAAGCCGGGCGGTGCGGTCGTGCGTGGAGCCGCCTGTCGGGTTCGAACCGACGACCTTTCGCTTACAAGGCGAGTGCTCTACCAGCTGAGCTAAGGCGGCGTGCCCGGGCGGCCGGGCGAGCGAACAGACTACCTGCTCGCCCGACGGCCTGGGACGACGGGCCGCGCCGGTCCCGGCGCGGCCCGGTGGGTCAGCCCTGCGCGTCCGCGACGGCCTGGGGCAGCGCGTTCGGGTCGCCCCAGTTGCCGTCCCAGCGCACGCCGTCGATCGTGATCGTCGGCGTGCCGAAGCCGCCGGACTGCGGGTTCGCGAGCGCCTCGTCCTGCGTCACGAGGCTCGTCGCCGTCGCGACCCAGTCGCCGTACGTCTCGACGGCCGTGCCGTCCTCGATCCCGGCGGCCACGTCGGCGGGCACACCCGCCTGCTCGGCGATGTCGGCGATCTGGGCGTCGGTCAGCGTGCCGCTGCCCTCGGCCGGCTGGTTGTCGAACATGGCGGTGTTGAACGCGTTGAGCGACTCGGGCGCCTGGTCCGCGACCCACGCCGCGGCCGAGGCCGCACGGGTCGAGAACTGCTGGGACTGCGCGACGCGGTCGAGGATCGAGACCGGGTGCAGGACGACCGTGACGTCGCCCGACTCGCGGAGCTGGTCGAGCGTCTCGCCGTTCGTCTCCTCGAACTGACCGCAGATGGGGCACATGTAGTCGAGGTAGACGCCCACCTCGACGGCGCCCTCGCTCTCGGTGCCCGCGGCGCCGTCGGCACCCATGGGGATGCCGCCGTCCTCGCGCGCGGTGGACGGGTTCGCCACCTCCGACAGGTTGCCCGCCGCGACGGCGTCGATGGTCTTGTTGCGGTCGTTCATCGCCGGGATCCACACGGCGAGGAAGACGCCGACGAGGACGACGACGCCCGCGACGAGCGCTCCGATCGTGATGAGGCGGTTGCGCTTGTCGCGCTTGGCCTGGGCCTCGCGCAGCGCGAGGGCCTCGGCGCGCGCGGCCTCGCGGCGCTGGGCCTTGGTCTGGGGTTCGTTGGTGGGCATGGTGCGTCCTCCGCGGGAGTGTGCGAGAGCTGGGGGTGGGTCGGGTGCGCGCCGTCGAGGGTCGCGCGGGCCGTACGTCCGACGGCGCCGTCAGACGAGGGCGAGCCGCGGGGGTCCGCGCCGCGTGCGCACCACCGCGTCGGCGAGATGGTGCAGGGCGGCGGGGACGGCGTCGGGCACCGGCCGCGCAACCGTGCGGGTGCCCGCGACGAGCGCGCCCACCGGCCGGAGCACGCCCCGCACGACCGTGCGCAGCGCACGCGCCGCCCCGGCGACGACGGCGCGCGAGCGCTCGTGCGCGCGCCGCGCCCAGGCCGAGACGCCCCACGCGACGCCGGCGGCGACGGCGTGCGCGACGACCACCGGGAGGGCGAGCGCGCCGACGACCGTGACCATCGCGGCGGGGTCTGCCCCGAGCGCCGTGCCGGACGGGCAGGCGGGCGTGGAGCGGACGAGCGCGAGGTGGATCCCCGCGACGCCCCACGCGCCGGGCACCGTCACGCACTGGTGCACGACGGCGTACCCGCGGTCGGCGAGGTGCGTCACCACGGCGGCGACGAGCGTGAGGAGCAGGAGGGCGGGCCCGAGGAGCCGGCCGGCGCCGGGCACGACGGACGTGCGCGTCACGCCGCGCGACCACGCGCGCGGCACCGTCGTCCGGAGCACGGCGCCCATCCTACGCACGACCTCTGGGTGGGCGCTGGGAGCGTCGTGCACGCCCCGCAGCGTTCGGTCGGCGGGCCGTCAGCGCAGCGACGGCGGCCCGGGGAACGGCCACCACGCGACCTCGGGACCGCCCGCGAGGAGCACGACGCACACGACCGTGAGCACGAGCCCGACGCCCGCGAGCACGAGCGTCCCGGTGCGGCCCGGCGCGAGCCGCGCGAGCGCGGTGCGCGTGCCGTACCGCGTGAGGTACGTCAGCGGCCCGGCCCACGCGAGCACGACGGCCGCGAGCGCCGCCACGCACAGGACGACGGTCGTGACCACGGGCGAGTTCCCGCCGTCGGCACCCGCGGCGACGACCCAGCGGTCGGACTCCAGCAACCACCAGCCCGCCACGACGACGAGGACGCCCGCGCACGCCGCGACGAGGAGCGACGGCAGGGCGCCGACGAGCGCGCGCACGACGTACCAGGGCGACGCCGCGACGGCGCGCGCCGTGTCGCGCGGCGACACCCCGCGCCGCTCACGGCGAGCGTGCAGGGACTCGGTGGTGACGCCGACGACGCGCGCGAGCACGACGAGGACGGACAGCACGACGAACGCGACGCCCGGGTACATCGCCCCGAGCAGCACGAGGGGCGCGGCGAGCAGGAGCAGCGCGGTCCGGCGCGCGGGCGGCACGGGCCGCACGTAGAGGGGCTCGCCGTCGTCGCCCAGGGGCGGGGCGCCGAGCTCGTCCATGAGGTCCGGGTCGACCGGGACGGCGGTCGTGCGGCCGTCGTTGACCTGGGACTGCGACGTGGGCAGGGGCGGCGGCACGACGGCGGCCTGGCCCGTCCACCCGGCGGGCACGACGGCGGCGGGCGGCACGACCTGCGTCGGGCCCGTGGGCGGCGACACGAGCTGGGTGGGGGGCGCGGCGTCGCCCGAGTCCGCGGCGTGCCGCAGGGCGGCGACGACCTCGGTGGGGCCGAGGCGCCGCGCGGGGTCGGCGTGCAGGGCGCCGGCGAGCGCGCCGGCCGTGACCGGCCCGAGCCCCGCGAGGTCGGGCCGCCCGCTGCGCGCGCGGGCGAGCACGACGTCGGTCGGGCGGACGCCGAACGGGGCGCGCCCCGTCGCGGCGTACGCGAGGAGGGCCGCCCACCCCCACCAGTCGGTGTCGACGCTCGGCGCCGCGCCCTCGAGCAGCTCGGGCGCGAGGTAGCCGGGCGTCCCCATGACGAGGCCGGTCGACGTGACCCGGGCGTCCTCGAGACCCTGCGCGATGCCGAAGTCGATGAGCACGGGGCCGCGCGAGGAGACCATGACGTTGCTGGGCTTGAGGTCGCGGTGCACGACGCCCGCGGCGTGCACGGCCTCGAGCGCGGCGGCGAGCTGGTCGGCGAGCTCGTAGAGGTCCCACGGGTCGAGCGGCCCGCCCTCGGCGATCTCGTCCTCGAGCGTCGGGCCGTCGACGAGCTCGGTGACGATGAACGCGTCGGGTCCGTCGAGCTCGACGTCGAGGATCTGGGCCACGGCGGGGTGCCGCAGGCGCTGGAGCGCGAGGGCCTCGCGGCGCAGGCGCTCGCGCCCCTGGGCGGCCGTGTCGAGGTCGAGGTGCGCGTGGAGCAGCTTGATCGCGACGAGGTTCCCGCCGCCGTCGTGCGCGCTGTGGACGGTCCCCATGGCCCCCGAGCCGAGCCGCGCGCCGATGAGGTAGCCCCCGACCTCGCTGCCGGGAGCGGGTCCGCGCGACGTCCCGCCGGGGACGGTCCGCGCGTCGACGCGCTGCGTGGGCTCCTCCATGGTGACAAGGTAGCGGCAGCGGGCCGGGTCGGCGGCCCGACAGGGCCCGTCGGGCCCGGCGGGGCGCGGCGGCTCGGGGTGGTCGGACCGTCCGCGCGACGGCGGGGCCGACTACCCTGGGTCGCCCAGACGCGATCCATCGAAGCTCAAGGAGAAGTCCATTGGCAGGCAAAGAGGGATTCGATCTCGTCGTGGTGGCCAACCGGTTGCCCGTCGACTTCACGGTCGGTCCGGGCGGCGACGTCGAGTGGAACCGCTCGCCCGGCGGGCTGGTCACGGCCCTCGAGCCCGTCATGCAGGCGTCCGACGGCGCGTGGGTCGGCTGGTCCGGCGCGCCCGACCTCGCGAGCGAGCCGTTCGACGCGGACGACATGCGGCTCGTGCCCGTCACCCTCTCGGCCGACGAGATCGAGCGCTACTACGAGGGCTTCTCCAACGACACGCTGTGGCCGCTCTACCACGACGTCATCTCGCCGCCCACCTACCACCGCACGTGGTGGGAGGCGTACCGCCGGGTCAACCAGCGGTTCGCCGACGCCGCCGTCGCGCAGGTCGCGCAGGGCGGCGTCGTGTGGGTGCACGACTACCAGCTCCAGCTCGTGCCGCAGATGATCCGGGCGCAGCGGCCCGACGTCCGCATCGGCTTCTTCAACCACATCCCGTTCCCCCCGCTCGAGCTGTTCCAGCAGCTCCCGTGGCGCCGCCAGGTGCTCGACGGCCTCCTGGGCGCGGACCTCGTGGGCTTCCAGCGCGCGGGCGACGCCGCGAACTTCATCCGCGCCGTGCGGCGCCTGCGCGCGCACACGACGCGCGGGCCGATGATCACGGTCCCCGGCGAGGACGGGCGCGACCGCCACGTGCGCGCCGCCGCGTTCCCCATCTCGATCGACTCGCGCCGGTTCGACGAGCTCGCGCGCACGCCCGAGGTGCAGCAGCGCTCGCGCGAGATCCGCGCGGACCTGGGCGACCCGGACATCATGATGCTCGGCGTCGACCGCCTCGACTACACCAAGGGCATCCGCCACCGCATCAAGGCGTACGGCGAGCTCCTGCAGGACGGCCGCCTCGACGTCGAGCACGCGACGCTCGTGCAGGTCGCGAGCCCGAGCCGCGAGAACGTCGACGCGTACCAGGAGCTACGCGAGCACGTCGAGGGCGCCGTGGGCCGCATCAACGGCGAGTACGCGGAGATCGGGCACGCGGCCATCCACTACCTGCACCACTCCTACCCGCCCGAGGAGATGGCGGCCCTCTACCTCGCGGCGGACGTCATGCTCGTCACCGCGCTGCGCGACGGCATGAACCTCGTGGCCAAGGAGTACGTCGCCGCGCGCTCGGACGACCGCGGCGTGCTCGTGCTGTCGGAGTTCACGGGGGCCGCGGACGAGCTCTCGTCGGGCGCGCTCCTGGTGAACCCGCACGACATCGACGGGATGAAGGACATCATCGCGGCCGCCGCGCACATGGACCACCGCGAGCAGCGCAAGCGCATGCGCCGCCTGCGCCGCAAGGTCCTCAACGACGACGTCGCGAAGTGGTCGGAGTCGTTCCTCGGCGTCCTCACCGCGATGCCGTCGCGCGTGCCGCACGGCCGCGCGGACCAGGGCGCGCAGGACGCCGCGGACCGGGTGGGGGCCACCGCGGAGAGCCGCGCGTGACGCGGCCGGACGACGCGGCCGCGCTGCCCGGCGCGGTCGCCGACGCGGTGCGCGCCTTCGCGGCGCACGGGGCGGACGACCCCGACGCGCGCCTCGTCGCGCTCGACTTCGACGGCACGCTCGCCCCGCTCGTGGACGACCCGCTCGCGGCGTGCATGGCGCCCGCGGCGCGGGCGGCGGTCGACCGGCTCGCCGCGGCGCTCGCCGGGACGACGACGCGCCTCGCCCTCGTCTCGGGCCGCAACCTCGCGGACCTCGCCGAGCGCAGCGAGCCGCCCGTGGGCACGTACCTCGTGGGCAGCCACGGCGCCGAGACGGGCCACGTGACGGCCGACGGGCTCGACGCGGTCCCGCTCGAGCTCGACGCCGAGCAGGCCGACCGGCTCGCGTCGCTGCGCGCGGGCATGGCGGACGCGGTCGCGGGCCGGGAGGGGGCGTGGGTGCAGGACAAGCCGAGCGCCGCCGTCCTGCACACGCGCCTCGCGTCCGCGGCGGACACGCTCGCGGCGGTCGCGGACACCGACGCGGTGGCCGGGCGGCTCGGGCTGCACGCCATGCACGGCAAGGACGTGGTCGAGGTCGCGGTCGTCGAGACGTCGAAGGGCGAGGCGGTCGACCGGCTCCGGGACGTCGTCGGGCAGGACTGCGGGCTCCCCGACGGGCGCACGCGCGTGCTCTACGCGGGCGACGACACGACCGACGAGACGGCGTTCGCCGTGCTGGGCGCGGGCGACCTCGGGATCAAGGTCGGCGACGGCGACACGCTCGCCGCGCAGCGCGTGGCCGACGCCGACGCCCTCGCCGCCGTGCTCGACCTCCTCGCCGGCCTGATCGAGCAGCGGCGCTGACGCGACGCCCGTCCCGGCCTCCGCGGGCCGGGACGGGCGTCGCAGAACCGCTACCGGATCGTGACCCGCGCTGTGACGAAGCACTCAGGACCCGGAGTAGGATCAGGTCCACGATGACGTCGGGTCCTCCGCTCGTACCAGGGGGGTCCCGACTTCTTCTGTGTCGTCGAAGACACGCTCGTCCGCCATCGCGAACAGCTACGTCGACGTGGCACGTCACTGCACAACGGATCGTCCGGCACGTACCTGCCGGTGGAGGGATGTACCAGTCATGGCTACGGTCACCTACGACCACGCAACCCGGCTCTACCCCGGGACCGAGCGCCCCGCCGTGGACCAGCTCAACCTGCACATCGAGGACGGCGAGTTCCTCGTCCTCGTCGGCCCCTCGGGCTGTGGCAAGTCGACGTCGCTCCGCATGCTCGCGGGCCTGGAGGACGTCAACGGCGGTCACATCTACATCGGCGACCGCGACGTCACGGACGTCCAGCCGAAGGACCGCGACATCGCGATGGTGTTCCAGAACTACGCGCTCTACCCGCACATGTCCGTCGCGGACAACATGGGCTTCGCGCTGAAGATCGCCGGCACGCCGAAGGCGGAGATCCGCCAGCGCGTCGAGGAGGCCGCGAAGATCCTCGACCTCACCGAGTACCTCGACCGCAAGCCGAAGGCGCTCTCCGGTGGTCAGCGTCAGCGTGTGGCCATGGGCCGCGCGATCGTGCGCCAGCCGCAGGTGTTCCTCATGGACGAGCCGCTGTCGAACCTCGACGCCAAGCTCCGCGTCCAGACGCGCACGCAGATCGCGTCGCTCCAGCGCCGCCTCGGCGTCACCACGGTCTACGTCACGCACGACCAGACCGAGGCCCTCACCATGGGCGACCGCATCGCGGTCCTCAAGGACGGCCTGCTCCAGCAGGTCGGCACGCCGCGCGAGATGTACGACACCCCGGCCAACGTGTTCGTCGCCGGCTTCATCGGCTCGCCGGCCATGAACATCGGCACGTTCGCCGTGAACGACGGCGTCGCCGAGGTCGGCCCGGCCCGCATCGCGCTCGAGCGCGACACGGTCGCGAAGATCACCGAGGCCGACAACGGCAAGGTCACGATCGGCTTCCGCCCCGAGGCCCTCGACGTCGTGTCGCAGGCCAACGAGGCCGCGTTCCCGGTCGAGGTCAACATCGTGGAGGAGCTCGGCTCCGACGCGTTCGTCTACGGCACGCTCAAGGGTGACCTGGCCTCGCAGGCCGACGTCCACTCGGGCGCCGGCGACAACCAGGTCATCGTCCGCGTCGACCCGCGCAACGTCCCGGCCAAGGGCGAGCGCATCTACGTGACGATCCGCCCGGGTCACTCGCACGTGTTCGGCGCGGCCTCGGGCCAGCGCATCAGCTGACCCCGCTCAGCTCCGCCGCAGGGCGGGTCCTCCTCCGGGAGGGCCCGCCCTTCGTCGTTCCCGGGCTCGACCTGTCCCGCGGGCACCGGACCCTGTCCTTGACAGGGGCAACAGTGGACATCAGACTGCTTTTGCACACGAATCATCAGAAGTCGCATGCTCGTCAACCAAATCGACAACGCTGTCAATGGGAGCCTCATGCACATCACCACACCTTCGTCGCGCGCCCGGAGCCTCGGCGCGGCACTGACGGGCGGAGCGCTCGTCGCCGGCACCCTCGTCGCGGCCCCGGCCTCGGCGACGAGCCCGGCCGTCGTGACCAGCCCCTCGCCCGTCACCACCGCCGAGACGTGCGGCGCGGACGACGGGCTCCCCGACTCGCGGATCTCCATCCAGCTCTACACGCACGTCGGCGAGCTCGGCGGCTCGGGGACGCCCTCCGCGGAGACGCTCGACCGCGTGCTCGGCGAGGTCGCGAACGCCGGGTTCAGGAACGTCGAGCCGTACAACCAGCCCTACTCGATGCCCGTCGAGGAGTACCAGGCGATCCTCGACCGGTACGGCCTGGAGGTGTCGTCGAGCCACGGCAGCACCGACCGGGCGACGTGGCCCGAGACGGTCGCGTACGCCGTCGCGCTGGGTCAGGACTACGTCGGCTCCGGCGGCATGGCGGGCGGCTACGGCACGTACGAGGAGGCCGTCGCGACGGCCGCGTACGTGAACGAGCTCGGGCAGTACGCGCACGAGAACGGCGCGAACAAGATCGTGCTGCACAACCACCAGGGCGAGTTCACCACGCGGTACGTCCACCCCGAGACCGGCGAGACCGTCAGCGCCTGGGAGGTCATCGAGGAGAACACCGACCCGCGCTACGTCACGTTCGAGCTCGACGTCGGCTGGGCGGCGGACGCCGGCCTCGACGTCCCGGCCTGGATCGAGGAGCACGGCGACCGCATCGAGCTCCTCCACATCAAGGACGCGGTGAACGTCGACGCTCCCGGTGACATGCGGCAGGTCGCGCTGGGCCGGGGCGAGCTCGACCTCCCGGCGATCATCGCGGCGGCCGAGCCGTACGTGCAGTACTTCACCTACGAGTGGGACTGGGCGCCGTCGTTCGAGACGTCCGCGGAGTCCTACCGGTACCTGCGCTGCTTCAAGACCGAGGACGGCGGCGGCGACGACGGCGACGACTCGCTGGCCCTGGGCCGACCCGTCACGGCGTCGAGCGTCGACGAGCCCGGTCACGAGCCCGAGCTCGCCGTGGACGGCAACGCCGGCACGCGGTGGAGCAGCGCGTGGAGCGACCCGGAGTGGATCGCGGTGGACCTCGGCGCGAGCTACGACCTGAGCCGGGTCGTCATCGACTGGGAGACGGCGTACGGGTCCGGGTACGAGGTCCAGACCTCGCCCGACGGCGACACGTGGACCACGGTCCGCACCGTCACCGACGGCGACGGCGGCTTCGACGACCTGGAAGTCTCCGGCACCGCTCGGCACGTGCGGCTCCTGCTCACGGAGCGCGCGACGCAGTGGGGCTTCTCCCTCTACGAGCTCGAGGTCTACGGCACGCCCACGGGCGGGCTCGACCTCGACGTCCAGGCGCAGGCGCGCTGCCTGGCCGGGCAGGCGTACGTCGCGGTCCGCGCCACGAACGGCGAGGACACGCCCGTCGACGTGACCCTCACGACGCCGTACGGCACCCACGCCGTCGCGGACGTCGCCCCGGGCGCGAACGCCTACCAGTCGTTCGCCGTCCGCTCGACCACGGTCGAGAGCGGCACGGTGACCGTCACGGGCACCGCGACGGTCGACGGCGAGGACGTCACCGCGACCTTCGACGTCGACCACGACGCCCTCACCTGCGCCTGACACGACCTGACTGACGAGCCCATCCACGCGCGGGGCGGGTCCGACCCGAGGCCGGACCCGCCCCGCCGCGCGTCCGCCCGCCCCGACAGGAGACGCGAGCCGCCCCGGGAGCCGACGCCGGAGCGAGGAACGAAGCGACTCGGCCGCAGAACCGCCCGCCCCCACCAGCGCTCTGCCTGACCCCAGGTCGAGGCGCGCCGACCACGGAGCGGACGCCGGAGCGAGGAACGAGGCGACTCGGCCGCAGAACCGCCCGCCCTACCAGCGCTCTACCTGACCCCAGGTCGAGCCGCGCCGACCACGGAGCGGACGCCGGAGCGAGGGGCGGGGCGGGTCGTGGCGGGTCTGGCGGGAGCCGCGAGGGACGAGCGGCGGATGGTAGACCCGCCCCGCCCCTCGCGCAGGCGTCCGCGACCGGAAGCCCCGCCCCTCGCGCAGGCGTCCGCGACCGGAAGCCCCGCCCCTCGCGCAGGCGTCCGCGACCGCCGACGCCGACGCCGACGACCATGGACAATGGGTCCCGTGACGGTGCACAACCTGCAGATCACCGCGTCGGCCCCCGACCCGGCTCTCCTCGACCTGCCCTGGGACATCCCGCTCGAGGAGTGGCCGGCCGAGACGCTCGCCGCTCTCCCCCGCGGTATCTCCCGGCACATCGTGCGGTTCGTCCGGCTCTCCGGGCGTGTCATCGCGATCAAGGAGATCGGCGAGACGGTCGCGTACCGGGAGTACGAGCTGCTGCGGCAGCTGCGCCGGCTGGAGGTGCCGAGCGTCGTGCCGGTGGGCGTGATCACGGGTCGTCAGGACGCGAACGGGGAGCGGCTGGAGGCGGTGCTCATCACGGAGCACCTGCAGTTCTCGCTCCCGTACCGCGCGCTGTTCAGCCAGTCGCTGCGCCCGGACACGGCGACGCGCCTCATCGACGCGCTCGCGGTGCTCCTGGTGCGTCTGCACCTCGTGGGGTTCTACTGGGGCGACGTGTCGCTGTCGAACACGCTGTTCCGTCGTGACGCGGAGACGTTCGCGGCGTACCTCGTGGACGCCGAGACGGGCGACCTGCACCGCGAGCTCTCCCCGGGTCAGCGGTCGTACGACGTGGACCTGGCGCGGACGAACATCATCGGCGAACTCATGGACCTGGCGGCGGGCGAGCTGCTCGACGAGGACGTGGACGAGATGGCGATCGGTGATGCTCTCGTCGCGCGGTACGAGGAGCTGTGGGAGGCGCTGACGACGTCGGAGTCGTTCGACGCGAACGAGCGGTGGCGTGTCGCGGCGCGCATCGAGCACCTGAACAACCTCGGCTTCGACGTGGACGAGCTGGCGATCACGACGGACATCGACGGCACGACGGTGCAGATCCAGCCGAAGGTCGTGGACGCGGGGCATCACTCGCGGCGCCTGCTGCGCCTGACGGGCCTGGACGTGCAGGAGAACCAGGCGCGTCGACTGCTCAACGACCTGGACTCGTTCCGTGCGGCGGCGGAGCGGCAGAACGACGACGAGGAGTTCGTGGCGCACGACTGGTTGAGCGGCGTGTTCGAGCCGACGATCCAGGCGGTGCCGCGCGACCTGCGTCGCAAGCTCGAGCCGGCGCAGCTGTTCCACGAGATCCTGGACCACCGCTGGTTCATCTCGGAGCGTGCGGGCCGCGACGTCCCGATGCCGGAGGCGACGCAGTCGTACGTGGAGAACGTCCTGCGGCACCGCCCGGACGAGAAGGCGATCCTGGGTCTCGCGCCGGGCGAGAAGGACCCGGAGTACTACGGCTGAGGCGCGTCGCGCGGGTGCGTCGACGAGCGCGTGGGGCCGCGGTTCAGGCGACGCGTCCGTTGCACTCCGGGCACTCGTGCACGGCCGTGACGGCGTCGTCGCGGGAGACCGCGCAGCGGTGCTCGCACAGGACGCTGACGCGGTGCGGGACGGGGGTGCCGGGGATCGACCCCCAGGCGATGATGTGCTGGACCCGGGCGCGGGCGGGCGCGCCGCAGCCGGGGCAGACGACGGGGACCCACTTCTCGATGACGCTCATGCCCGGACCATGCCCTGACCCTACGCCACGGCTCGGGGCGTCACGACCGAGCCGGACCCGTCGGGGTGGCCGGCGGGGTCAGGCCTCGCGGCGCAGGCGCGCGACCTCGTAGAGCGAGATGCCGGTCGCGACGGCGGCGTTGAGGGACTCGGTGTCCGAGCCGATGGGGATGGAGGCGACGACGTCGCACGCCTCGCGCACGAGGCGGGACAGGCCCTTGCCCTCGGACCCGGCGACGACGACGAGCGGTTCGGTCGCGAGCTGGAGGTCGCCGATCGCGGTGTCGCCGCCGGCGTCGAGCCCGACGACGAAGCAGCCGGCCTTCTTCAGCTCGCCGAGCGCGCGCACGAGGTTGGTGGCCCGCGCGACGGGCACGCGCGCGGCCGCTCCGGCGGAGACCTTCCACGCGGACGCGGTGACGCCCGCGGCGCGGCGCTCGGGGACGAGCACGCCGTGCGCGCCGAACGCCCCGGCGGAGCGCAGGACGGCGCCGAGGTTGCGGGGGTCGGTCACGCCGTCGAGCGCGACGACGAGCGGGGGCCGCCCGGAGGCCTCGGCGGCGTCGAGCAGGTCGTCGACGTCGGCGTACTGGTACGGCGGCACCTTGATCGCGACGCCCTGGTGCACGGCGCCGTCGGTGAGGCGGTCGAGCTCGGGCTTGCCGACCTCGAGCAGGTCGTAGCCGCGGCCGGCGACGATGTCGACGATCTCGCGCGTGCGGTCGTCGGCCTCGAGCCGGGAGGCGAGGTAGACGACCTCGACGGGGATGCGTGCGCGCAGCGCCTCGAGCACGGAGTTGCGGCCCGCGACGACCTCCTGCGCGGCCCCGCGGCCCTTGGGTCCGCCGCCGCGCGTCGTGCTGCCGCCCCGGGTCGTGCCGGGGCGCGCGGTGCCGGGTCGCGCGGTGGCCGCGCGCTTCTCCTCGGCGACCTTGCGCTTGTGCGCGGCGTGGTAGACGCGGTCCTCGGCCTTCGGGGTCGGCCCGCGGCCCTCGAGGCCCTTGCGTCGCTGACCGCCGGAGCCGACGGTCGCGCCCTTCTTGCTGCCGGGCTTGCGGGTCGCGCCGCGTCGTCGTGAGTTGCCAGCCATGGGTGTACCCGTCGTGTCGTGGTGGTGGATCGAGTGGTTCAGGGGTGCGGCGCCCGCGCGTCGCAGGGTCCAGTGTCCCTCAGACTGCGGCCCGGGGCCGAACGTGCCTGGTGGGCACGGGGTGGGTCAGGCGAGCGTCCAGCGCGCGCCGTCGGCGGAGTCCTCGACCGCGACGCCCGCCGCGGCGAGCCGGTCCCGGATGGCGTCGGCGGTCGCGAAGTCGCGCGCGGCGCGCGCCTCGGCCCGGGCCGCGAGCTCCGCGCCGACGACGGCGTCGAGCACCGTCGCGTACCGCGAGTCGCCGCGGTCGGCCCACTGCGGGTCGCCCGGGTCGAGGCCGAGCACGTCGAGCATCGCGCGCACGGCCACGAGGTGGTGGCGCGCCACGGCGTCGGCGGCCGACGTCCGGTCGGCGAGCGCGGCGTTGCCGGCGCGCAGGTGCTCGTGCACGACGGCGAGCGCGGCCGGGACGTTGAGGTCGTCGTCCATAGCGGCGGTGAACGCCGTGGGCAGCTCGGCCTCGGCGACGTCACCCACGTCGCCCACGCGCTCGGTCGCGCGCTGGACGAACCCGGAGAGCCGCTCCCACGTGGCCTCGGCCTCGGTGACGGTCGCGGGCGTCCACTCGAGCATCGAGCGGTACTGCACGGACGCGAGCGCGTAGCGCAGCACGGCAGGGCTCGTGGTGGCGAGGACCTCGCGCACGAGGAGGCCGTTGCCGAGCGACTTGCTCATCTTGGCGCCGCCCTGCGTGACCCAGGCGCTGTGCAGCCAGTGCCGCGCGAACCCGTAGCCCGCGGCGCGCGACTGGGCCTGCTCGTTCTCGTGGTGCGGGAACCGCAGGTCGAGGCCGCCGCCGTGGATGTCGAACGTGTCGCCGAGGTAGCGCCGCGCCATGGCGGAGCACTCGAGGTGCCAGCCCGGGCGGCCGCGCCCGAACGGCGTCTCCCACGACGCGGTCTCGGGCTCGCCCGGCTTCGGGGCCTTCCACAGCGCGAAGTCACGCGGGTCGCGCTTGGCCGCGGCCTCCTCCGCGTCGGCGGGGACGTCGTCCGGCACGGGGTTGAGGTCCTCGAGCCGCTGGTTGGTGAGCGAGCCGTAGTCGGACCACGACCGCACGTCGAACCACACGTCGCCGGGGCCCGTCGTGTAGGCGTGCCCGCGCTCGACGAGCCGCTGCATGAGCTCGACCATGTCCGGCACGTGCCCGGTCGCGCGCGGCTCGTACGTGGGCGGCAGGACGCCGAGCGCGTCGTACGCGGCCGTGAAGGCGCGCTCGTACGTCGCGGCCCAGGCCCACCAGGGCTCGCCCGCGTCGGCGGACTTGGCGAGGATCTTGTCGTCGATGTCGGTGACGTTGCGGATGAGCGTCACGCGGGACCCGCCGCGGCGCAGCCAGCGCACGAGCACGTCGAACGCGACGGCGGAGCGCATGTGCCCGATGTGGGGCGCCGCCTGGACGGTCGCGCCGCACAGGTAGATGCCGACCTCGCCCGGGGTCAGGGGGACGAAGTCGCGCACGTCCCGTGTCGCGGTGTCGAACAGGCGAAGGCTCACGTCCGCAAGGGTACCGGGGACCTCCCTCCGGGGCCGAAGCGGCGCCCGTCGGGCCGCGCGCCGGGCGGCCGCGCGCCCCGTCAGCCGAAGCTCCGGCCCTCCCCGCGGTACGTCGGCACCACGTCGACGACCTCGTCGCCGCGCACGAGGTGCACGCGGTCGAACCGCTCCATGGCCTCGCCGGCCTTGCCGTGCCGGAACCAGACGCGGTCGCCCACCGCGAGGTCGGGCGCCCCCGCGGCACCGCGCGACCGGCGCAGCGGGGTCTGGACCTCCCCAGCGCCCTCGCGGCCGGTGAGCGACCACCCGGCCGTCGCGACGCGCGGCAGCCGGGTGCGCGACGCCGGGCCGGACGCGACGTACCCGCCGCCGAACGCCGTCGCCCACCCGGGGGCGGGCACGCGCACGACGTCGAGGCCGAAGAACGCGGCGGGCCGCGGGCGGAACGCGCGGTACTCGTCGAACAGCCCGGGGACGTAGAGCCCCGAGCCCGCGGTGACCTCCGTGACGACGTCGTCCGCGGACGACGTCTCGAGCGAGCCCGTGCCGCCGGAGTTGACGAGCTCCACGTCGTGCCCGACGACGTCCCGCACCGCCGCGACGACCTCGCCCCGGCGCTCGCCCAGCTCGCGCACCGACAGGCGCTTGACCGCGCGCACGGCGACGCTCGAGTCGGGCATGCCCGCGACCTGCGCCTCGTAGAACATCAGGCCGCGCAGCGCGAGCCCCGGCGTCGAGGCGACGCGCGCGGCGAGGGACGCGACGTCGCGCGCGTCGTGCAGCGGCGACCGCCGCGTGCCCAGGTGGACGGTGACGAGGCCGAGCCCGACGCGCAGCGACGCGTCCACGTCGAGGCACACGCGCACGGGCGGGGCGTCGCCCGCGCCGGCCTCCGCGAGCGCCTGGCGCACGAGCTCGAGGTGGGCGGCGTCGTCGACCATGAGGGTGACCTCGCGCCGGCCGGTCTCGTGGCGGGCGAGCGCCGCGAGGGCGCCGTGGTCGACGGACGGATAGCCCACGAGGACGTCGCGGAACCCCTCGTCGACGAGCCACAGGGCCTCGCGCACCGAGTAGGCCATGACCCCCTGGAAGCCGCGCTCGACCGCGCGCGCGACGAGCGGGCGCACGCGCACCGACTTCGACGCGACGCGCACGGGCACTCCCCCGGCGCGGGCGAGCAGCTCGTCCGCGTTGGCGTCGAACCGGTCGAGGTCGACGACCGCGAGCGGCCCGTCGAGGGCAGCCGTCGCGCGGGTCAGACGGGCGAGCAGGGACGGGGTCGTGCCCCGCTCCTGGGCCGCTCGGGCGGCCTCGTCCACGTTCGTCCCCGCTCCCGCGTCGGTCGTCATGGGGAGAACGTACGCCACGCGCGGAGCGTGAGACAGTACGACCTGTGAGCAGCGACGACGCCCTCTCCTGGACCAACTGGGCCCGCACCGCGACCGCGAACCCGCAGCGCCGCGAGTCCCCGCGCGACGAGGCGGAGCTGAGCAGCCTGGTCGCCCGCGCGGCGGCCGACGGCCTGTCCGTGCGCGCGGTCGGCGCGGGCCACTCCTTCACCGCCGCGGCCGTCACGGACGGGCTCCTGCTCGACCTGGACCGCATCGGCCTCGTCGAGCGGATCACGCGCGGCACGGGCGCGCCCGGCGGCGCCGACGCGGACGCGATCCTCGTGACGGTCGGCGCGGGCATCCGCCTGCACCGGCTCAACGCGGCGCTGGCCGCGGCGGGCCTCGCGATGCGCAACCTCGGGGACATCGACCGCCAGTCGGTCGCGGGCGCGATCTCGACCGGGACGCACGGCACGGGGGCGCGCCTCGGCGGTCTCGCCACGCAGGTGCGCGGCGTCCGCGTCGTCGGGGCGGACGGCGAGGTCCGCGAGGCGTCGGCGACGCAGGACCGCGACCTGTTCGAGGTGAGCCGCCTCGGCCTGGGCGTCACGGGGGTGCTGTCCGCGGTGACGCTCGAGGTCGTGCCCGCGTTCCTCCTGCGCGCGCAGGAGGAGCCGTGGCCGCTCGACCGCGTCCTGGAGGACCTGGGCGCGCCCGACGACCCGGACGGCCTCGTCGGCGGCAACGACCACTTCGAGTTCTACTGGTTCCCGCACACGCGCCGGGCCCTGACCAAGCGCAACAACCGGCTCGCGCCCGACGAGGAGGCCGCCGAGCTCGACCGGCTGCGGGCCACGGGTCCGAGCCCCGTCGCCCGGGCGCGCACGTGGCTCGACGAGGAGCTGCTGTCGAACGGCGCGTTCGAGCTCGTCAACCGGCTCGCGACCGCCGTCCCGCGCGTCACCCCGCGGCTCAACGCGGTCTCGGCCCGGGCGCTCGCGCCGCGCACCTACGTGGCGCCGTCGTACCAGGTGTTCGTCACGTCGCGCCGCGTGCGGTTCCGCGAGATGGAGTACGCGGTGCCGCGCGAGCGGCTCGTGGACGTCCTCGCGAGCATCGACGCGTGGCTCGGCCGCTCGGGCGAGCACGTGCCGTTCCCCGTCGAGGTGCGCTTCGCTGCGCCGGACGACGTGTGGCTGTCCACCGCGCACGGGCGCGAGACGGCGTACGTGGCGGTGCACCAGTACGCGCGACTGCCGCATGAGCGCTACTTCGACGCGGTCGAGCGGATCGTGGCGGAGGTCGGCGGGCGGCCCCACTGGGGCAAGCTCCACGGCCTCGACGCCGACCGCCTGCGCGCGCTGTACCCGCGCTTCGACGACGCCGTGGCCGTGCGCGACGCGGCCGACCCCGGGGGCGTCTTCGCCAACCCGTACACGGACCGCGTGCTCGGCCGCGCGCCGGGCGCGCGAGCCTGAGGGGCGCGGGCGCGCGTCAGTCGACCGGCTCGGGGCCGTGCTCGCGCACGGGCGACCCGTCCGGCCGGACCATGACCGACAGCACGTACTCGGCGAGCGCGTGGAAGCTGCGGATCGCCGTCTCGTCGTCCTGCTCGACGAGCCAGGCGATCTCGATGCCGTCGATGTACCCGGCGACGATGCGCGAGAGGAACCCGAGGTCCATCGAGTACGTGACGTTGCCGCGGTCCGCGACGTTCTCGAGGAAGCCGCGCGTCATCGCCCAGGTCTGCTCGAGGTGCGTGTGCGCGACCGAGCGCAGCGCCCGGCTGCGCACGCCCGCGGTCGCGAACTCGAAGGTGAGGAGCCGCATGTGGCGGCGCGGTGTGAGACCGCTCCACAGCCCGTCGGCCGCCGCGTGGGCGAGCTCGACGACGTCGCCGTCGACGTCGAGGGCCGCGCGGACGGGCTCGGACGCGACGAGCGCGAGGCTGTTGCCCATCGCCTGGAGGAGCTCGTCCTTGTCCTCGAAGCAGTAGTGCACCACGCCGAGCGAGACGCCGGCCTCCGCGGCGACGCCGCGGATCGTGACCGCCTCGACGCCCTCACGGACGGCGATGGTCATCGCGGCGTCGACGAGCTGCGCGCGGCGCTCCTCCACGGACATTCGGTTCATGTGCGATTCATCCCATGTGTCGATCTCGGGAAAGTCAAACACATCGATGCGCTCCCAGCGATCGTAGTGTCTGTGGCTAGCCCTGGCACGCGGGACGCGCGCCGACGAGAATGGCCAGCCGAGCCCCGCTCGCTCCCCTCTGCCGACGAAGGACGACCGTGCCCCGACCCCGCCCCGCTCGCATCTTCTGGACCCCCGCTCTCCTCGCGGCGACGGCCGCGCTCGCCCTCGGCGGCTGCTCGGGCGCGGACGCCGACGGCGGCGACGGCGGGCCGACCGCCTACGACGTCCCCGACGTCCCGGTCCGGCTCACGGCGCCCGCGGGCTGGGAGCGCGTGACCCGCGACGGGGCCTTCGTGCTGCGCGCGCCGGGCGGGTCGCAGGAGTTCCGGGCGAACGTCGTCGTGACGGGCGAGAAGTCCGCGCAGACGCTCGAGCGGGCGGGCGCGGAGACGACGGTGGCCGTCGGGGCGATCCCGGGCTGGATCCCCGACGTGGACGGCCAGGGCGCGACGACCCTCGGCGACCTGCCCGCGTTCCGCGTCGCGGGCACCTACGACGCGTCGGGGACGGTCGTCGCGCAGGAGATCGTCGCGGTGCGCACCGGCGACGGCGCCGACGCGTGGGTCGTGGACCTCACGGCCTCGTACGCCGTCGACGACGCCGAGGGCGCGGCCCAGGCGCGCGAGATCCTCCAGAGCGTCGAGCTCGCCCCGGCGGGCTGAGTCAGCCGGCCGGCCGCACGGCGACGACGAGCGCCGTCGCGACCGCCGCGACGCCCTCCCCGCGGCCCGTGAGGCCGAGCCCGTCCGTCGTGGTGGCCGTGACCGTCACCGGGGCCTCCGCGGCCTGCGAGAGGGCCTCCTCGGCCTCGGCGCGACGCGGCCCGAGGCGCGGGCGGTTCCCGATGACCTGGACCGCGACGTTCCCGATCTCGAACCCCGCGGCGCGCACGCGGCGCGCCGCCTCCGCGAGCAGGCTCGACCCGCTCGCGCCGGCCCACTCGGGCGCGCTCGTGCCGAAGTTCGAGCCGAGGTCGCCGAGCCCCGTCGCCGAGAAGAGCGCGTCGGCCGCGGCGTGCGCGGCGACGTCGGCGTCGGAGTGCCCCGCGAGGCCGCGCTCCCCCGGCCAGCGCAGCCCCCCGAGCCACAGCTCGCGGTCCTCGCCCTCGGGCGCGAACGCGTGCACGTCGACGCCGACGCCGGTGCGCGGCAGGGCGGGCGGGGCGCCTGCGGCCGGTCGCGGGTCGGCGGCGTCGTGGTCCGGGCTCGTCATCGTTCCTCCCCGAGGGTCAGCGCGGCGACCCGCAGGTCGTGCGCCGTCGTGATCTTCGCGGCCGCGGCGTCGCCGGGCACGACGTGGACGGGCAGGCCCAGCGCCTCGACGAGGCCGGCGTCGTCCGTCGCGGCGAGGGCCTCGTCGCCGGCCCGGTGCGCGGCCGCCTCGTGCGCCCGCTCGAGCGTCGCGCGGTCGAACCCCTGCGGCGTCTGGACGGCCCGGAGCGCCGCGCGGTCGACGGTCTCGGCGACGGGCTCCGCCCGGGTCGGGTCGTCGGGACGCGCAGCCGTCACGCGCTTCACCGTGTCGGCCACCGGGAGGCCCGGCACGACAGCGCCGTGCCCCGACCGCACCGCGTCGACCACGCGCCGGACGAGGCGTGGGGGCGCGAGCGGGCGCGCCGCGTCGTGGACGAGCACGACGTCGACCGGCCCGTCCGCGTCGGACGTGCTCGCGTCGAGGCCCGCGCGCAGTCCGGCGGCGACGGACGCCTGGCGCGTCCCCGCGCCCGCCACCACGCGGACGGGACGGTCGACGGCCGGGTCGTCGCCCAGGAGCGACGCGACGTGGTCCTCGAGCCCCGCCGGGGCCGTGACGACGAGCGCGTCGACCGCGCCGGACGCGCACAGGCGCCGGGCGGCGTGCACGACGAGCGGCAGGCCGTCGAGCTCGACGAGGGCCTTGGGCAGATCCATCCCGAGGCGGGTCCCGGAGCCGGCGGCGGTGAGGACGGCGAGAGTCGGCACGGGCACACGCTACCGGGCACGACGACGGGGAGGGCGCCGTCCGTGCGGACGGCGCCCTCCCCGGTGTCCGTGTCGCGGGCCGGAGCCCGGGACGTCAGGAGGCCAGCACCTCGTCGAGGATCGCCTCGGCCTTCTCCTCCTCGGTGTGCTCCGCCAGCGCGAGCTCCGAGACGAGGATCTGGCGGGCCTTCGAGAGCATGCGCTTCTCGCCGGCCGACAGCCCGCGGTCCGCGTCGCGGCGGGAGAGGTCGCGCACGACCTCCGCCACCTTGATCACGTCGCCCGACGCGAGCTTCTCGAGGTTCGCCTTGTACCGGCGCGACCAGTTGGTCGGCTCCTCGGTGTAGGGTGCACGCAGCACCTCGAACACGCGGTCGAGGCCCTCCTGGCCGACGACGTCACGCACGCCGACGAGGTCGACGTTCTCGGCTGGGACTTCGATGGTCAGGTCGCCCTGCGCGACCTTGAGCTTGAGGTAGATCTTGTCCTCTCCGCGGATGGTGCGCGTCTTGATCTCCTCGATCAGTGCGGCTCCGTGGTGCGGGTAGACAACGGTCTCGCCTACTGTGAACGTCATCTGCAGATGTCCCCTTTCGCGGTGGTCCACCTTACCACGTGGAAGGGCGGAATTCCGAGCCCCTGAGCCCCTTGACAAGCCGTGCTACGACGCGTCGTCGCAGGTCAGAGCGCTGGCAGCGGGGCTCACGAACCTCGCCGGAGGGGCCCGAGGGCCCGGGCGCGGACCCGGTCGCGGCGCGGCCGGCCCGTTCCTCGCGCGTGACGCGCCTCACGCGACCGCCCCGGGGAGCGGGTTCCGGCCGCCCGACCTCGCGCGACGCACTAGGCTGGGCGCGGAAACCGAGTCCCCCCTTCGCAGCCCAGGAGTGCCCCGTGACCCGCATCCCGACCCCTCGAGCAGCGACCCGCGCCGCGTCCCGAGCGACCGGCCGCGCGCGCTACTGGGCCGTCCCCCTCGTGGTCGCGAGCGTGGCCGTCGCCTCCGCGTGCTCCCCGATCGAGACGACGCGCCCCTACTCGCCGTCGGACGGCGTGCGCGTCGACCTCACGGACGACCTGCGGGGGCTCAACCTCCTCGTCGTGAGCGCCGCCGAGGGCGACGCGGGCGCGCTGATCGGGGCGTTCGCCAACGACTCGACCGAGGACGTCGAGTTCGACGTCCTCCCGGAGGGCGGCGCGGCCGTGACGATCCCGGTCGCCGCCGGCGAGACCGTCTACCTCGGCGCCGAGGACGGGTTCGACGCGCAGATCGGCCGCGTGGACGCGGCTCCGGGGGCCACGCTCCCCGTCACCGTGAGCGTCACGTCGGGCGAGGAGCAGGACCTCTCCCTGCCCGTCCTCGACGGCACCCTCGAGGAGTACGCGCACCTGCTGCCGTGAGCCGCGCGGACCGGGGCGGAATGAGGTTCCGCCCTGTCACCGGGCGGCGCTAGCCTTCGCGAGCCCGTCCCCGCCATCCCGGCGAGGACCACGTTCCCGAAGGACACCCAGGTGACACCCACCCGTTCCACCCGCCGGCCGCTCGTCCTCGTCGTGAGCGCCGTCGCCCTCGCCCTCACCACGTCGGGCTGCGGCGCCGTCCTCGACGAGATCAGCGGTCCTGCCGAGGCCCAGCGCGACGAGCCCGGCGGCGAGGTCACGGCGGCGTCCGACGCCGACGTCTTCTCGATCCAGGTCGGCGACTGCATCGTCACCGCGAAGCTCACCGACGGGGAGAACGTCGAGTCCGTGCCCGTCGTCCCGTGCTCCGAGCCCCACGACGCCGAGGTCTACGCGGAGACCGAGCTCCCCGAGGGCGACTTCCCCGGTGACGAGGCCCTCGCGGCGAGCGCCGACGAGTTCTGCCTCGGGGAGTTCGAGTCGTTCGTCGGCGTCTCCTACGACGAGTCGGCCTACTACTACTGGCCCTTCACGCCGCTCGAGAAGGGCTGGAACACGATGGACGACCGCGTGATCCAGTGCGTCATCGACACCGACGGCACCGACGTCACGGGCACCCTCGAAGGTTCCGCGTCCTGACGCGTCGCCTCCGCGCACGACGGCGCCCCTCCCGCCCGGGAGGGGCGCCGTCGTCGTCTCGTCCTGACGTGCCTGCGGCGCAGGCGCGCACTCAGCCGAAGCGCCCCGAGATGTAGTCCTCGGTGGCCTGCTGCGACGGCGAGGAGAACATCGTCGCGGTGTCGTCCATCTCGATCAGGCGCCCCGGCCTGCCGGTGCCCGCGATGTTGAAGAACGCGGTCCGGTCGCTCACGCGCGCGGCCTGCTGCATGTTGTGCGTGACGATGACGATCGTGTACTCGTCCTTGAGCTCGGCGACGAGGTCCTCGATCGCGAGGGTCGAGATCGGGTCGAGCGCCGAGCACGGCTCGTCCATGAGGAGCACCTGCGGCTTGACCGCGATGGCGCGCGCGATGCACAGGCGCTGCTGCTGCCCGCCGGAGAGGCCCGAGCCCGGGCGGTCGAGGCGGTCCTTTACCTCGTTCCACAGGTTCGCGCCGCGCAGCGACGACTCGACGAGGTCCTCGGCGTCGGACCTCGAGATGCGCTTGTTGTTGAGCCGGACCCCCGCAAGCACGTTCTCCCGGATGGACATCGTGGGGAACGGGTTCGGCCGCTGGAACACCATGCCGACCTGGCGGCGGACGGCGACCGGGTCGACGTCGTCGCCGTAGAGGTCGACGCCCTCCATCTCGACGGTCCCCTCGACCCGCGCGCCGGGGATGACCTCGTGCATGCGGTTGAGCGTCCGCAGGAACGTCGACTTGCCGCAGCCGGACGGGCCGATGAAGGCCGTCACGGACCGCGGTTCGATCGTCATGCCGACGTCCTGCACCGCGAGGAAGTCGCCGTAGTAGATGTTGAGGTCCTTGACGTCGATGCGCTGTGCCATCGGGCTGTCCTTCTCTAGCGGAGGGTCTTGGGGGCGAACCAGCGGGTGACGAGCCGCCCGACGAGGTTGAGCAGCATGACGAGGAGGATCAGCGTCAGCGCGGCCGCCCAGGCCCGGTCGTAGTTGATGTCGGGGAGGCACACGGCGTCCGTGACGCTGCTGCAGGGGACGAGGCCCTGGCTGTACTGCCGGTACACGTACACCGGGAGCGTCATCATGCGGCCCTCGAAGAGGTTCCCGTTGATCGAGTCGACGACGCCGACCGTGATGAGCAGCGGCGCCGTCTCGCCGATGACGCGCGCGACGGCGAGCATGACGCCCGTCATGATGCCGGCGACCGACGTGCGCAGCACGACGCGCACGACCGTGAGCCACTTCGGGACGCCGAGCGCGTACGCGGCCTCGCGCAGCTCGTTGGGCACGAGCCGGAGCATCTCCTCGCACGAGCGCACGACGACCGGGATCATGAGCACGGACAGCGCGACGGAGCCGACGACGCCCATGCGCACCCCCGGGCCGAGGATCACGGCGAAGAGCGCGTACGCGAAGAGGCCCGCGACGATCGACGGGATGCCGGTCATGACGTCGACGAAGAACGTCACCGCGCGCGCCAGCGGCCCGCGCCCGTACTCGACGAGGTAGATCGCGGCGAGGAGGCCGATCGGCACGGAGATGACCGCGGCGCCCAGCGTGATGAGGAGCGTGCCGAGGATCGCGTGGTAGATGCCGCCCGCGTCCATGCCGCCGAACACGCCGCGCATGGAGTGCGTGAGGAAGTACAGGTCGAACCGCTCCGCGCCGTGCACGACGACGGTCCACGCGACGGACGCGAGCGGCACCATCGCGAGGGTGAACGCGCCCCACATGAGGACCGTCATCGCGCGGTCGGTGCGGCGTCGGCGCCCGTCCGCGCCGCGCAGGAGCGCGCGCACGGCCGTGGTGCGCGCGGGGTCCTGCGCCGCGTCGCCGCGTGCGGGGCTGGTGCTGAGGGCGCTCATCAGTTGGCTCCCGAGAAGTCCTTGCGCCGCGCGACGATCGCGCGGGCGCCCATGTTGACGAGCAGGGTGATGAGGAACAGCGCGAGGCCCGTCGCGATGAGCGCGCTCACCCCGAGCGGGTTGGCCTCGGGGAAGTCGGCCGCGATGTTCGCGGCGATCGTCTGCTGCTGCCCCGCCTGGAGGATCGCGAACGAGTAGAGGAGCCCGGGCGAGAGGATCATGAGCACGGCCATCGTCTCGCCGAGCGCGCGCCCGAGGCCGAGCATCGCGGCCGAGACGACGCCCGAGCGCCCGAACGGGAGGACCGCGGTGCGGATCATCTCCCAGCGCGTCGCGCCGAGGGCGAGCGCCGCCTCCTCGTGGAGCTTCGGCGTCTGGAGGAACACCTCGCGGCTCACGGCCGTGATGATCGGCAGGATCATCACGGCGAGCACGAGCGCGACGGTGAGCAGGACGCGACCGGTCGGCGACGCCGGACCGGCGAACAGCGGGAACCACCCGAGGGTGTCGGCGAGCCAGGACCACACCGGCACGACGACCGGCGGGAGGACGAGCGAGCCCCACAGGCCGTACACGACGCTGGGGATCGCCGCGAGCAGGTCGACGACGTACCCGAGGGTCGACGCGAGCCGGCGGGGCGCGTAGTGGGAGATGAACAGCGCGATGCCCATCGCGACCGGCGTCGCCAGGACGAGCGAGAGGGCCGCGGCGAGCAGCGTGCCGAAGACGAGCGGGCCGACGAAGGACACGAGCGACGCGCCCTCGGGGAACCACGCGACCTCCTCGCCCAGCACGTCCCCGCCCGCGGTGAGCGCGGGCCACGCGCGCAGGACGAGGAAGATCGCGACCGCGGCGAGCACGCCGAGGATGAGGCCCCCGGCACCGGTCGCCGTCCAGCGGAACACGCGGTTGAGGCCGCGGTCGGTCGTCCGTGCCCGACGGCGCGGCGCGGCCGCGCGGGGCGCGTCGCCGCGCTCCCGGCCCGGGGCCGGGCCCGGCGTGGTCGGTGAGTCTGTCGTGGTCACTCGTGCTCCTGGTGGCGGTGCTGCGGTCCGACGGCGTGCCTCGCGGGTCGGGGGGGGGGGGGGCCCGCCGCCCCCCCCCCCCCCCCGGGGGGGGGGGGGGGGGGCCCCGGGGGGGCCGGGGGGGGGGGGGGGGGGGGGGGGCGGGGGGGGGGGGGCCCCCGCCCGGGCCGGGGGGCGGGCCCCGGGG